>CAMQPJ010000008.1 GCA_947003675.1 uncultured Collinsella sp.
CACGGCTTTAAGCGCACGGCCACGCACCGCGCCAACCGCGAAGAGCGCCGCCACGACATGCCGCGCGAAAGCTTCCTCTACGAACTCGATCTAACAGCCTAAACCCAGCAGCCATACCTAGTCATTTAGGGATGTTCCCAGTGATTAGTCGCTGGGGACAGCCTTCGTAGGTAGCGCATAAAAATGGGATGGATCCGTCGGCAGTCGCCGGAGAAGATCCATCCCAAAAATCAGAGCGCGCTAGAACGTTCCGCCGCCGCCTCCGCCGACGCCGCCGCCTCCGCCGCCCGAGAAGCCACCGCCTCCGCCGCCGCTCGAGCTGTCGGAGCTCGACGCCAGCTCACGGATGCTCTCGCGATACACGTCATCGAACGAATCGAGCGGAGACTCGATACCGTAATGATGGTAGTACCACCAGTAGCAGGGATAATTGTCGTAGAAGCCGTCGGCCTCGCGTACCTCGGGCGGCACGGCCTCGGCCAGCTGTCGCAGCACTTCTTTCGAAACGCCCAGGGCAACGCCCATCACCAGCAGCTTGTTCCACAGCACCAGATCGCCGGGGACGGCTTCCTTTAGACGCGTGAAGTCCTCGAGCCAATGCTTAAGTGCCTTGCAGCGAGCCGCCACCTCGGCGCCCTCCGGCGTAAAGCGGCGGAACGTAAGGCCCACGCCGATACCCACCAGCACAATCGGCACCGAGATAACCGCGGCAGTAATGTTCGCCTGTGCGCCATCGGTAAAGAAGATGGATCCCACGGGAACAAAGGCAATCAGGATACCAAGAACCAGGCAAAACACCATTGCAACAATGCCGTCCGAGGCAACGTACTCGCTATCGGCCAGCTTGCCCTTAACAGTGTTCTGATAGTCCTCGAGCTTGTCGCCCACGGGTGTAGCGTGCTGCTTGACGTAGCGCTGCAGCTCGTCGAACGTGCGCGAGCGATCGCCGTTCTCGTCAGGCTTAGCACCGGCGAAGAAGACCTTGAGCACCATGTGGTCAATGCCCTTGGCCGACTTCCAGCCCGCATCACTCACCGTCACGCGATACGTCTGCTCTTCTTTTTCACGCCCCAACAGACCCTTCTTGGCCTTGGTCACGGTCGCCTGCTCCAGCTTGATCACACGGTCGTCAGTGAGCTTCATGAGCGTGGCGATATATGCCTGATCGGGCACCTCGTTCCAGCTCATGAGGGCCGAAAGCACGGCGGGATGGTCGGCCGAAGGCACATCGCGGAAATATTCGTCCTGGAAAAGCGGCTTGGGCTTGCGCTTGCGCAGCTTGAGCATAACGATTGTGCCGGTAAAGGCCACCGCCGCAACAACACTTAGCACGGCAAGTGCATTGGCAATCATGCGAGCGTGAGCGCGGCGGGCGTTAGCTTCGTCGGCCCATTCCTT
Source organism: uncultured Collinsella sp. (assembly GCA_947003675.1). GTDB lineage: Bacteria > Actinomycetota > Coriobacteriia > Coriobacteriales > Coriobacteriaceae > Collinsella. The sequence continues at coordinate 1,399 of CAMQPJ010000008.1, forward strand.
CTCTTCACTCAGGATCGTTGACATGCGCTCTTCGCCCGCGGCGGCAAGCTGCGGCACCCAGTCGCTGGGGAAGGCGATGCGTGCCTCGGCGAATTCGCCCTGATGCACGCAGGGAATGGTATAGGTGACCATGGGCTCGTCCTCATCGAGCGACACGTCGCCCGTCAGCGGACCGTGGCCCCATGCGCGGAAGTTATCGCCTTTGACGGCCGCCGTCCCGGCAGCGGCATTTGCGAAGCGCACTTCCATCTCGACATCGTCGGAATCCGCAGACCAGCCGTCACCCACGAACTTCCAGTAGAGCTCGGCGGTATCGGCCCAGTTCATAACCGCACCGGTCATGGTGTAGCTCACGTAGTAGATTGCGCTGTCGCCGCTCTCGTGAGGGCTGAACACCTTAATCCTTACGCCGTCACCGGTCTGCTCGACCGTGTAGACGCCAGAGTCGCCCTTGTTCGCGCTATCGACTTTGTTAAACGCGGTGTCCTCTTCCTCGACACTCAGCACGTCGACGCCCGCCGTGCCGCCCTGCTGGTTGGAGCCCGTATTGATCTCCCAAAACACGCCGTTGATGTCGTCGTCGAAATCAAACTGGCGTCCCTCGACAACGGTCAGCGATCCATCGGCCTCGACCGTGGCACTGATATAGGTCTGGGTCATGGAGTAGCCGTCGGCGTGCGCGGCGACAGGCAGCAGCAACAACGCAAGCGCGACGAGCACGCAGACGGAAGCGAATCGCGCAAACAGGTGGCGCTGCCGGCTGACTTTGGCGGCGAGGGTGTTCATAGGCACATCCTTTGTCTGTAAAACCAACAGCGCCATTGTCCCACGTTTGCGGGTACGCATGACGAACATCTAGGCGACCGGAGCGCCAAACGGGATGAAAGTCACACCCGCACCCCAACAGCCAGTCATTGGGGACGTTCTTAAATGACCAGTCATTAGGGACACCCTTGGCATGGCCTGCGCCAGCAATAGATACCACTTCACAGCTCCGTCACAGGTGTAGCGGCTTTGTGTGGGCGCGGCATGCGCTGACTGAGCCGCCAGCCGAGGGGCATAAAGCAGTTGAGCGAAAACGGTTTGCCCCTTTGCCGTTCGCTCGAGGATCATGTCCCCCTTTTCCGCGGAAACCCCGGCAGTTGCGAAGAGCTGCCGGGGTTTCTGTCGTTTGTGAGGCTAAGTCGGTACGCAGCGATCGAGACCTTGAGCCGCAAACCCACCGTGCGCAATGCGCACCGCCGCCAACTTGTGAGCGCGGCAACGCCTTCCCTGCCAAGCCCCGCGCTATACTCATCCGCATGGATATCAAAACACGCAACATAGCAACGCCCGCCGCGGACGCACCAGCAACGGCAGTGCCCACCCCCGTCGTGGGCCGCTTTGCCCCGTCGCCCTCGGGCCGCATGCACTTGGGCAACGTGTTCAGCTGCCTGTGCGCATGGCTTTCGGCCCGCAGCCAGGGCGGCAGCATCGTGTTGCGTATCGAGGACCTGGACGATCGCTGCAAGCGCCCGGAACTTGCCGCTCAACTGATTGACGATCTGACCTGGCTGGGGCTCGAGTGGGACGAAGGCCCCTACTACCAGCACGATCGCCTGGATCTGTACGAGGACGCCCTGCGCCAGCTGCAAGACGCCGGCCTCACCTATCCCTGTTTTTGCACGCGTGCCGAACTCCACGCCGCGAGCGCGCCGCACGCCAGCGACGGCACGCCCATCTACCGCGGCGCCTGCAGAGGTCTTTCTGCTGATGAAATCACCCGCCGCAGTGCCCTGCGTGCTCCGGCCACGCGCCTGCGCGTGCCCACCGTCGACGACCTCGCCAGCGACGTGATCGAATTCGTGGACCGCACGTACGGAGCCCAATGCGAAGCACTCGCCACCGAGTGCGGTGACTTTTTGGTGCGCCGCAGCGACGGCGTGTTTGCCTATCAGCTGGCCGTGGTGGTCGACGACGCTGCCATGGGCGTCACCGAGATCGTACGCGGATGCGACCTGCTTGGTTCCACGCCGCGCCAGATCTATCTGCAACATCTGCTGGGACTGCCCACGCCGCACTACGCGCACATTCCGCTGCTCATGTCACCGGACGGCCGCCGCCTTTCCAAGCGCGATCGCGATCTGGACCTGGGCGAGCTCCGCACCCGCTTTGGCACACCCGAGGCACTGTTGGGATGGCTCGCCGGGCAAACAGGCATCGCGCCGGACACCACGCCGCGTACCGCCGAGCAGCTGGTCGAGCACTTTAGCTGGGACGTCATCCGCGCGCATCGGGAGAACATCACTGTAACGGTCGAGTAGCCAGCCACCCCGCCTCTACGCAACATCCCAGGGCTGGAGTTCGTCGCCCAAGCGAACGATGCAGTCGTAGAGCACGGTGTGACGCTCGGCCGGGTTGGTATCCCGATGAAAATGCCCGTAGTACCAGCGCTTGTAGTCCAAGCGGTCTTCCAGCTCATCGAAAAATGCCGTAAGCCGATCAACGGAGGGGCAATTCCAGCCGGACGCTGGATAAAGCGTGGACGAAAGCATGCGCGTAGAGCAGGTGTGAGTGATCACGTAGTCGACCGTCCAGCCCACGCTGTCGAGCTTTGCCCGCGCCTCCTCAAAGTTGCGCTCGTCCGGCAGCTCCTGCGGCCACCAGCTGGAATACGGAATGCGGTATTCCTTGTCCACGCTCGTGGCGCCGCCCATGGTAAAGATCGTTGAGCCGTCGAGCTCAAAAATCTCGCCGCGCGTCAGGCGTCGGATGGGCGAGGTGTCCGACAGGCGCTGCGTCAGGCCGCCGTGCCACAGTTCCATGGGGCGCTCCGACCAGTGATCGAAACGCTCGTGGTTGCCGTCGACAAACAGCACGGTATAGGGGCGCGACTCCAGCCAGGCGATGTCGGCACATTCCTCGGCAGAGAAATCCCACGGAAAGCCAAAGTCGCCCGCGATGATGAGATAGTCGTCACTTGTCAAACCATCCCCAAGATCCCAGTCGCGAAGCTTTTGCATGTCGACGCCGCCGTGAATATCGCCCGTCACATAGACCGTCATCGGATCACCACTTCCCTGTAAGTCGCTAGCCCACATTCTGCACGATCACTAAGTCAACCGTTCCAGCCCTTCCATCCTTTGGGACCTACCCTCGCTCTTCCATCCAAACGGGTCAAACACCCAAAAGATCAAATCGAGCACGCCGCCGGTCATCATGGCGCCGGCAAGAGCCATGCAAGCATGCAGAAAGCTGGCACTTCGGAGCACGTCGAACGGCCCCAGAACAGCCAGCAGCGCGACCGCCGCGCCGGCCAGGCACAGCACGAGGCACGGCCCCGCGTCCTTTACACCCTTCTTTACAAGATGCTTTGCGTTGTCAATCATCGGTATCGAACTCCTTAGAGGATCGTTGCTTTCATTCATGCCACCGCAGAGTCGGTAGGCAGGTCAAGTCTCACATGCCGCGCGGACATCAATTGAGAAACCGCGTCCCTTAGATCGAAGCCGCCAATCTGTGCCGTCATACGTCTAAAACACGAACGATCGATCTGTTATCCTGGCGCCAGCATGGCCTGACGAAAGGCATGGCGAAATGGCCACTCAACAGCAGATTGATATTGAATTCGGCTCACTCGCACATGAGGACGATTCACCCAAGCTCATCGCTAACTCGAAGGCGACTAGCGGAACGCTGTTATCCGTTATCAAAGAGCAACTCTCTACCTGCAGCTCGTTCGACTTTTGCGTAGCATTTGTCGCAGATGGCGGCCTTCAAATCCTGGTCGAGGCGTTTCAAGAGCTCAAACAACGCGGCATCAAGGGTAGGCTGCTCACATCCACCTACCTCAACTTCAACTCCCCCGATGCGTTTCGCAAGCTTCTGGAATATGACAACATTGAAGTCCGAGTGTTCCAAGGAAATTTGCACGCCAAGGGATACATTTTTGATAAGGGCGAGACCAGCACGGTCATCGTCGGTAGCTCCAACATGACGCAGACCGCTCTCACCTGCAATAAAGAATGGAACGTCCTGTACCAGACCGTCGAGAACAGCCGGCTGCTCGGCGAGCTCGGGGGCGAGTTCGACTCACTATGGAATGACACTTCCACCATCGCACTTTCGCGGGAGTGGATTGAGGATTACGCCGCGTATCGATCGGCCCGTCCGCCAAAACCCAAATCGAAACCAACGTTCCAGGCAATCGAAAATTCAGCCCCGAGCGGGCATGAAGAAATCAAGCCCAATAAAATGCAGCAGCGCGCTCTCGAAGCATTGGGGGCAATCCACCGCAAGGGCGAGACCCGCGCCCTGCTGGTCTCGGCTACCGGCACGGGCAAAACCTTCCTGTCGGCGTTCGACGTCCTGGCAACCAAACCCCGGCGCGTCCTTTGAGCCCAACTAGTATAGGTGATCGGCCGCCCATAATGTCCCGGCTGGCATGGAATCTATCCGCTCAGCCCGCCTCTAACGCTTGGTTGCCGTTAGGCCACCGCCTTCTCCCATCGAGGTCTAATACTTTTCCCGCAAAGTGAACGGCTGTTTTTGGACCCCTGAAGCATCCGCATTTTTCGACGGCAAAATCGCAGGATTCCAGCATTGAAGCCGCAGGAAACCGGATCCCGGTGAGTCCTAGGCCCTTTCGACACCACCTATATTGCGAATCAGCACCGCCACCCACCCGACCGAATATTGCCGTTCGGCACCGCCATTAAATGCCTTCCCGCGCATCCCCGTTACGCTCGGGCTGCCATGCAGTCCAGAGAACGAGGAGGTTCCACATGGCGAGAAGGATCAGGGCCAGGGAGGTCCTGAGGCTGAGGTCGGTGAACGGGCTTTCGCAGAACGCGATCGCCCGCACCGCCCACGTCTCGAAGCACAGCGTCCAGGACGTGCTGGAAGCCGCGAGGGAGCGGGGCGTCTCCTGGGAGGACGTCGAGGGGATGTCCGAGGAGGCCGCCTACGCGCTGCTGTTCCCCGGCAGGGGCGACGCCGGGCCGGTGCACGCCGACCCCGACTGGGCACGCGTCCACCGCGAGCTCGCGAGGACCGGCGTCACGCTCAAGCTCCTGCACGCGGAGTATGCCGACGGGTGCGCGGAGGCCGGCGCGCCGTCGATGTCCTACGACAGGTTCTGCAAGCGCTACCGCCAGTACACGGTGTCGCGCAACGTGGTGAGCCGCGTCGGGCACAAGGCGGGCAGGAACATGGAGGTCGACTGGTCGGGGCCCACGATGCGGCTCGTGGACCCCGCGACCGGCGAGGTCAGGAAGGTGTACCTGTTCGTGGCCTGCCTCCCGTTCAGCCGGTACAGCTACGTCGAGCCGACGCTCGACATGAAGCAGGATACATGGCTGCTGTGCCACGTGCACGCCTTCTCCTTCCTGGGAGGCGCGACGCCCTGCATCGTCCCCGACAACCTGAGGACCGGCGTCACCGCCCACCCCAGGGCCGGGGAGCCGGTCCTGAACGCGGCCTACGAGGAGCTCGCCGCGCACTACGGCTCCGCCGTGATCCCGGCGAGGGTCAGGAGGCCCCGCGACAAGCCGAGCGCCGAGAACGAGGTCTGGGCCGCCGCGACCTACGTGATAGCGGCGCTTCGCGACGAGGTGTTCACCGACATGGCGGCCCTCCGCGCCGCCGTCGCCCGGAGGGTCGCGGAGCACAACGACGCGCCGTTCGCCAAGCGCGAGGGCTCGAGGCGCGAGGTGTTCGAGGAGGTCGAGCGCCCGCTGCTGAGGCCCCTACCGGCCGAGCCCTTCGAGGTGTGCGAGTGGGTCTACGGCCGCAAGGTCCAGGCCAACTGCCACGTCGCGTACGCCCGCAACTACTACTCGGTGAGCCACCTGCTCGTCGGCTCGACGGTCGACCTGCGCGTCACCGAGGGCAAGGTGGAGGTCTTCTCCGGCGGCGAGCGCGTGGCCACGCACCCCAGGTTCCCGTCCTACGCGAGGAACCGCTACTCCACGCGCGGCTCGGACATGCCCGAGGGCAGGGCGTGGTCGGACTGGGACGCGCCGCGCATCCGCGCCTGGGCCTCGAGGGTCGGGCCCTCCTGCTCCGAGCTGGTGGACAGGGTGTTCGCCTGCTACGAGTTCGACGAGCAGGGCTTCAACGCCGCGCTCGCCGTGCTCAGGCTGTCCAGGCGCTACACCCCGGCGAGGCTCGAGCGGGCGTGCGGGATGGCGCTCGCGACCGGGAAGAGGTCGCCGCGCTACCGCGACGTCGAGCCCGTGCTGAGGTCGGGGCAGGACAGGGCGCCAGCCGGCGAGGCGTCCGGGGACTGCGGCTACGTGCGCGGCGCCGGCTTCTACGGGGAGGAGTGAGCATGGACGTCAACGCGGAGACCGCCCGCAAGCTCAGGGAGATGGGGGCGGCCGAGCTGCTCGCCGCCCTCTCCGCCCAGGACGAGGCCGTGTGCGCCGGGATGGCGTTCGCCGAGCGCGTCCAGATGGCGGTGGACGAGGCGCACTCCGACTTCATCACGCAGAAGGTCCGCAACCTGACGAGGAGGGCCGGCCTCAGGTACCCCGAGGCCGACGTCCGCTCGGTCGACTTCTTCGAGGGCCGCGGCCTCGACAGGGTGGCGGTGGCCGAGCTCGCGACCTGCGGGTTCGTCGGGCGCGGCGAGAACGTGGTTCTCCAGGGCCTCACCGGCACGGGCAAGACCTACCTGGCCTGCGCGCTCGCGAAGGCCGCCTGCGCCAGGAGGGTGAGGTCGTGCTACGTCCGCCAGCCCGACCTCGAGGACCTCTGGCGCGAGAGCCGTGACCGGCCCGGCGGCGAGCGCGAGCTCGTCCGCAAGTACGGGGCGTTCGGCCTGCTCGTGATAGACGAGTGGCTGCTCGACAGGCCGGACACCGAGTTCAGGTCGATGCTGCTGGAGCTGATGGAGCTGAGGTACGGCACGGCCTCGACCGTATTCTGCACCCAGTTCAAGAAGAAGGACTGGCACCCGAGGCTCGGCGGCGGGGTGCATGCCGACGCCATCATGGACAGGATCGTGCACAACGCGGTCTGGGTCGACATGGGCGAGGCCAACATGCGGCAGCGCCGCGGATAGACCGGTAGCAATAAAAAAGCACCGGGGCCAGTGTCGGCCCCGGTGCCCAAGCGCGATATCGGCGGTGCTGTTTCGCGATATTCAACAGCGCTCAAGCGAGCAAATACTCATCCCGGAAGTGTCGATGCTTCGGGGGTCCGATTTAGCTCGTTCACTTCTCAGGAAAAGTATTAGACCTCGATTCTTGACTGTTCCGAGGCCCCGTCATTTTCCTTCTCCGGAATCCTCGCTAGCGCTGGCACCCCTAGTCGCTACGACCGCAGGCATGCCTATAATGAGACATGTCTCCTGATGAGAAAGGAATCCAGCTATGGACGAAGCCAAGCTCGCCGAAAACGAAATCCAGGACTTTTTCAACCGTGTCGACAGCCCTTCTGTCGGACCGATAGGCGTCAAGGGCTTCATTGGATGGTGTAACGAGCCTTGCGACTATTATCCTAAAAGCAGCAAGTCTGACTCAGCCTACAAGCTGGGGAAAACCATATGCGCCTTGGAAGAACTTAGCGACGACAAAATTGATGGAATCAAAGAAATCCTCGAAGCCATTACCATTTCCGTGATTGGCGACATCAATGTGCCTTCTAAAGAGCAGAAAGATAAACTGCTTGACAAAGCGCGCTCGGACCTCCTGAAATACGATGAGATTCGTTCCAAACTGGAAAAACATCTGGGTGTCTATCGAGGCGAGTTATCAAAAACTAGCAAAAAAGACCTGCCAGAAAACGTCGCGTTCTACTGCGCACTCAAGTCCAGACTCAAGAGCTGCCCCGATGAACAGGGGTATTACCACTATCAGTTTGATGACAACAGTAACACAATCGCTCGAGTCGACCCACTCAAGCCCTTTATCGACAGCACGCATGACAATTTAAATCAGCAGTGGCACGTCCTCATCTCTGTACTTGCGTACCTTGATGTCGCCCACGCTTTAAGCAATGATCAGCACGAATACCATTGCCTCTATCCGTACCTCAGTTCATACGATAGAGGAGACTTGAACAAGATGAAGCTGAAACTGAAAAGCACTTTGTCTCTAGAGGCTATGCCGGAAATTGGTAAAATTATTAATTATCCTTCAGAAGCTATGATGGCCTGGATAAAGGACGCGTTGGTCAGGCGGGAAGGTAAGTAAACAGACCGGGCAATTCATCACCTTACCGCACGGTCGCAAATCAGCCAGACGATCTTTGCCTCGGGAGCGCCCCCAGCCTCTCAGCGCCCTCAAACCTACTCCAGCCCCGGGCCGCTGTACTTCCCCGTCTCCGAGTCGTAGTTCAGCACGGCGACCTCGCCGTTCTTCATGACGTTCCCGTCAATGTAATAGTGGCTGGCGCCGTCATGCCAGACGCCGCGGTAGTCTGCGATGCCCGAGAACAAAGTCACGACCACTGACGTCGATTCGCTAGTCGAGAGGAAAATCGAGCCTGTTGAGCACACGAAAGCTGCGCTCAACAGGCTCGATGAGTATGAAAGGCTGTCGTCGTGTCCCGCTTCGAAGATCGGGGCGTACTGCGGTTATATTCACAAATATGCTGATTGGCAGTTTGCCGCAAACGCACAACTGAGATTGCGTCGCAGCGCGTGAAATCATCCCCGCGCTGCGACGCAATCATATCGTTCAGCTCCTATTCCTCGCACACGCGGGACCGGTAACGCACTCGCGCTCGTTGGCCCGTGCGTAGCCGCGCCTTCCGAGGAAGGCGTTCTTTGGCAATGCCGTATTGTGAATCGCAGTGCCGATATAGCTAGTAATCAAACGAACCGGTTAATAAATTCTTTCCGGCACACCATTTTCTGCAAGATATTGCTTTACAGATTTAGCATAATAAATGAAACTATCTACAGTTTTAAAAGCTTTACGATTTGAAATGAACTGATCATCTTCATCATAGTAATAATCATCATTTGGTAAATCGTCAGGAACGAAATACTTTCCAGTCCTGTCATCGATTGCGATATTAATCTTCTTCATACAATACATCCTTATTATACAACGATTTTACATCATCATTATTTTCAAAGAAATTAATATAATCAAATATGTGAGTAACCCAAATTGTAACCTCGACAGCACGCTCAGCAGAGATATTCCTTCGTTTTGCAGGTCCAATAGCATAAGCTCCAGTAGGAGTATACCTTGTTGACAAATCGTCATCATCATCATCTGGAAATGTACCAGACATATCAAAAGTTGTAATAATTTGATCGTCATCAGTACTATCAATTAAATTGACCAATAAGTACTTATTACCGTGATTTTTATGAAACTCTTCAAAACCAGATTTTGAAAATTCTGTATTTAGTGCATCCTCATCAAAACCATTAGCATACATATCAATAATATGAGAACCAAATTCTTTAATCTTCATTTGATTTGCACCTTCAATTTATGATCAACGCCTTTGACATTGTGCGGGAAAACAATTTCATCGTTCTTGCCCCAAGCTGGCACCAGCTTTATCCCTGGCCTACGCATAAAAGCAATTTTCTATTGAACGGTGAAGAAGGCAGACATGTTCTCTATTAATTCGTTAAGTCCAGGAGAATCCTCATATGAATTTAGAATGTCTCCTAGCTCATCATCATCATTCACTAGACCGATAATTTGCTCGATTATCTGGTCCTCGGTCTTGCCGTTAATGATTAAAATACGCTTGTCATCCATCTTATAGCCACCTTTTTCAGATGCCTCTCACAGTTCCATAATTATAAGTTAGCGTAGTTCTTTTTTTAATTTCATCTAAACTAAAACCTTTCTTCAGTTTGCAGCTTGCAACCTTCAGCTTGCAAAGCAGCCTCTCACTAAACGTCATTAAGGGCAGAGACTACACCTCCGATGCCTCAATGACCTGGATAAAGGACGCGATGGTCGAGTCGACCAAAAAGCTAGCCAAATAAAAGCCTTATGTCACTGGGTAAAAGAAACCCCGACGATCGTTTCCGCGGAAGCACCCCTCTCGGTGCTTCCACATCCCGTTAACGTCAAAGGCGCAGCCCAAGCCCCGAATCGAGCCCACGCAGACAATCCGCGAGCCAATCGCCCGCCAGCCTACTCCAACCCGGGGCCGCCATACTTCCCTGTCTCCGAGTCGTAGCTCAGCACGGCGACCTCGCCGTTCTTCATGACGTTCCCATCGATGTAGTAGTGGCTGGCGCCGTCGTGCCAGATACCGCGGTAGCCCGTGATGCCCGAGACAGCCTCGGTGTTGATGTGTCCGGCGATAACATCCAAGTAGAACTCACGGCCCGCGTAATCGGGCGACATCGTGACAAATGACACGTCAGGCGTGCCGAGCTTCCAGTACTCCCCGGCCCCCTCGTCAATGCCGGCATGCACAAAGACCTGGCCGAAGGGGCTCTCGTAAAAGTAAGGAAGCTTGCGGACCCACGCGATGACGTCCGCGTGCTCGGCCTTCATGCGTTCAACCGTATAGGCGTAGGCCTCCTCGAATTCCCTGAGCTTCAACAGATGCTTGACGTGCTTGAATGCCTCGGCATCTAGGAAGCTCTTGGCCGTTGCCAGATTGCTGTCGGCAAGTATCCATGCTTGCGTAAAATTGGGATCTTTTACCTCGTCAATGTACTCGAGAAACATCTCCTCGTGGTTGCCGCGCAGCGCCACGACACGATCGCCGTAGCGCTTTTGCAGGTCCATGACGAGCTCAAAGACCCCGAGCGAATCGGAACCTCGGTCGCAGTAGTCGCCCAGCAGGACCAGCTTGGAGTCCTCGGTATCGAGGTCGATGGTGGAAAGCGATGCCTTAAAGGCGTCCAAACATCCATGAATGTCACTCATAGCGTAGATATGCACTTATGACCCCCTGTTTGCGTCGGGACTCCGCTCGTTTGCGCCATGTGGCACAGCGGCCCCCTGATTTCGCGGGCGGCGGGAAACTTTGCCCTGTCACGCCCATCACTATGGTTAGAAGTATATCTCGCCGTGCGGACACAAATTTACGCTTGGGCCCTGTCTGCCTGTGTGCGCTTGCCCTCCGCCCCACCCAAAAACTCATCCAACATTAATCTTGGCTCAAGAATCGCTTAATCTATAACCTGCACTATAGAGTTCGACCAAGGGCGGGGCGGCACCGCGCAACGCAGGCCGCCGAACGCAACGCTCGCGCCCGGGCAGATCGCCCGGCATCGCGCCCATCGAACGAAAGGACAGGTCATGGACGACCTCGAAAAAGTTGAAACCATCCGCACCAAGTGCAACGTGAGCTACACCGATGCCAAGGCCGCGCTCGAAGCCGCCGATGGCAACGTCCTGGACGCCATCATTTGGCTCGAGTCGCAGGGCAAGACGCAGACCACGTCGGCGCACGTCGCCACCGAGTCCGAGCCGGTCGATGAGCCCTCGGCCGAGATGGTCGCTGCGCAGGCCGCCTACGAGAAGTCGAGCGAAAAGACCGACTTCTCCAAGAAGATGGATAGCGTTTGGGAGTACCTCAAAAAGCTCTTCCACCTGAGCTTGGACACCAAGTTTATCGCCACGCGCCACGACGCCATCATCCTCAACATCCCCATCCTGATCCCCATCGTCGCGCTGTTTGCCTGGGGTGCCACGGTATGGCTGATGCTGCTCGGCCTGTTCTTTGGCATGCGCTACCGCATCGACAGCGACGGTGATGTGCCCGGCAGCATCAACAACCTGATGGATCCCGGCGCCGACGCCGCGGACGGCATCAAGCAAAATCTGAACGACGACAAGTAATCGCAGACGGGGGCACGCATGGCACGAATCCTGATCGTAGAGGACGAGGAAAAAATCGCCCGCTTTGTGACGCTCGAGCTGGAGCACGAGGGCTACCAGGTGGAGCACGCCGCGGACGGCCGCACCGCCGTGGACCTGGCGTTGGAGCGCGACTACGATCTGATTCTGCTCGATGTGCTGTTGCCGCAGCTCAACGGCATGGAGGTCCTGCGGCGCGTCCGCAAGCGCAAGGATGTGCCGGTGATCATGGTCACCGCGCGCGATGCCGTGATGGACAAGGTGGCCGGGCTCGATGCCGGCGCCGACGATTACCTGACCAAGCCGTTCGCGATTGAGGAGCTGTTCGCACGGATCCGCGTGGCGTTGAAGCGCTCGGAGGCCGTGCGGGCGGCTTCGGGCGTTGGCGGCGCCGGGGCCAGGACGGGCACGGCGAGCGGCGCGGGTGTCGGCGCCACTGCGATACCCCCGGTCAGCGACTCGGCCCAGGCTTCCGTCGCGCCCTCCCCCGCCGCGCTCACCGTGGGTTCGGTCGCGCTCGACCCCGACCGCCGCGAAGTCACGGTCGGCGGCTCGCCCATCGTGCTGACTGCCCGCGAGTTCGACGTCCTCGCACTGCTTATGGCACATGCCGAAACCGTGCTCACGCGTGAGCGCATCGCACACGAGGCGCTGGGCTACGAATACGTGGGCGACACCAACAACGTCGACGTGCACATCGCACACCTGCGTGCCAAGATCGAGGACGCCGGCGGCGCCCGCATCATCCAGACCGTGCGCGGGGTGGGCTATGTCTGCCGCGCGTAACGCCGAGGCCAAGCGCGTCACCTCCATCGCCCGCGCCATCAACTGGAGCTATATGTGGCGCCGCTTGATGAGCTACGTCTGGCTCGATCTGCTGCTGATGGTGATTGCGGCGGCGATCCTCGTCTATGGATACAACCAGACGCTGCCCGACGGCGCGTTTGCCGCAGGATGGATCCCCGGCACCACCGTTCACGGCATGTCGCTGACGCCCGCGCGCGGCTGGGACCCGACAACGCTCACCTATACCGTCGAGCTTGCGCGCACCACCAAGACCTTCCCCCTCGCGCAGGACCTCGTCACGCTATGGCCTCTCTACCTTGTCGTTGTGGGTTGGCAGGTCATCAGCGTGCTCGACATGCTCGGCGGCGCCCGTCGCGTGCGCCGCACCATGGCACCGCTCAACGACCTGGCCTTGCGCGTGGACGAGCTCGGCCGTATGCAGCTCTCTGGCGGCAAGATGGAAACACTGGAGCAGGCCATCGAGCGCGCAAGCGTCGACTCGCCGAGCGTCACCACCGGCGACGCCGACCTGGCGAGCATCGAGGTCGCACTCAACCGCCTGCTGCGCCAGATGCAAGAGGCCAAGCTGCAGCAGATGCGCTTTGTCAACGATGCAAGCCACGAGCTGCGCACGCCCATCGCGGTGATTCAGGGCTACGTAAACATGCTCGATCGTTGGGGCAAAGACGACCCGGACGTGCTGGCGGAATCCATCGCGTCTCTCAAGGCCGAAAGCGAGCACATGCAGGAGCTCGTGGAGCAGCTGCTGTTTTTGGCACGCGGCGATGCCGGGCGCACGGTCCTGCGGCGTGCGGATACCAACCTGGCCGCACTAGTCGGCGAGGTATGCGAGGAATCACAGATGATCGATGCCACGCACACGTATCGGCTGGCCTTTGACGCTGCGCTTGTCAGCGACCCGCGCTGCGACGCGCCCGTTGACGTGGCGCTCGTGAAGCAAGCTCTGCGCGTGATCGTGCAAAACGCCGCCAAGTACTCGGATGCGGGAACGACCGTCACATTTGGCGTAGCGCCCGATGTAGGCACGGGCACGATCGATATAGCCGTTGAGGACGAGGGCATCGGCATGAACCAGGAATCCGCAGCTCACGCGTTTGAACGGTTCTACCGTGCCGACAACGCACGCGATGCCAGCGCGCAGGGCTCGGGTCTGGGGCTTGCCATTGCCAAGTGGATCGTCGATAGCCATGGTGGTGTCATTGGCGTGACCTCAGTTGAGGGCGTCGGCAGCCGCTTCACGATTCGCCTGCCGCGGTAGGAAGTCCCTCGGCATAAATAAAGGGATAGGGCCACGCGGCCCTATCCCTTTTTGCTAGCTATGGCAGCTTGTGCACTACTCGCGGCACAGATGCACGGCGAAGCCGGCGAACTCGCGCTTAAAGTACACGAGCTTGGTGCCGCCGTCGGGCAGCAGCACGCGCGACTCCTCGTTGACCTCGAGCCCGCGCTCGGCAAACCACTTCTCGGCCGCATCGATGTCGTTGACGGCAAAGCCGATGTGGCCCTTGGTGCCACGACCGTTCTGCTTCATGACCTCGACCAGCGAATCGTTAAAGTACGAAACGGGGGTCTCGATAACGGGCAGGCCCATCATCGTCGAGAACAGCTCCGCAATCTCCATGGCGTCTGCCGGGTCGGTAGCGTTAATGCCCACATGGGCAACGCGCATGCCAAAGAGCTCGACCGGATTGGCGTTCTGCTCATTCATACAAGCAGCGCCTACTGAGCCATAACGTCGAGAACGGCCTTCTCGGCGGCAACGCGGTTCATGCCGGTCATGAAGGGCACGCCGCTCACGTACGGGCAGGTGAGGCCCTCGGGGGCAACGGTGGTGGCGATCAGCAGGTCGGCGCCCTCGTCGCAAGCGTCCTTGGCCTCGGAGATGGCGCACTGCACGATCTCATACTTGCCGGCATAACCGTTGGCGTCGAGCATGGTGGCGACCTTCTGGGCAACGAGCGTGGAAGTAGCAGCGCCAGCACCGCAAGCCAAAACGATCTTCTTCATAGGTAATGTCTCCCTTCATGGTTTACTTTAGGTAAGTGTACCGCAGCGAGCGATGGCACTCAGCCTCGATGAGCTTTTATGCTAGTTTGCTTGCGCGCTGCGTATAATACATCTAGTACGTGTTGTCATACCGCTTGTTTTACGAGCGACTAAGGACCCTAATATGCCCGATTCCCGCACACTCTGGACCGCCGTCGTTATCATCTGCATCGCCGTGTCGGTGTTCTTTAGCGTCAAAAAACGCACCACGTTTAAGCGCCTGCAGCAGCTTATGGCTGCCAAGCAGTGGGACGAGTTCGATCGTTTGCTCGACGGCAAACTCACCAGCATGCTGTACCCGCGCTACAACCGCGACTACCTGCGTCTGAACTCCTATCTGCTGCGCGAGGACCACGAGCACGCCGATGAGATGTTCGATTTGCTGCTGGGTCTCAACCTCCCCAAGATGCAGCGCGTCGACCTGGTGATCAAAGCCTTTAACTACTATGTTGGCCAGGAGGACCGCAAAAAGTCCAAGGAGCTGCTGCACGAGATCAAGGGCTTTGAGGGCGGTCAAGCCGAAGCGGTTGCACACGAGTGTCAGCTGATGTACGACACGATGATCTTGAAGCGCCACAACGATATTCCCGAGCTGGAGCGCATGCTCGAGGAGGCCGGCGACGATAAGGTCAAGAGCTGCCGCCTGGAATACCTGCTGGCCCTGCAGTACAAGAACAAAGGCGACGAAGCCAAGTTCCAGGAGTTCCTGGAGAAGTCGGGCCAACACTCGATGGCCGTCAACGCGTAACGGACGGCTTGTGCTAGACTTCTAGTCTCACGGGGGCGTGGCGGAATTGGCATACGCAGGAGACTTAAAATCTCTCGCCGCAAGGATTGTGGGTTCGAGTCCCACCGCCCCTACCATGTGATTGCTTGCGAGCCCGTGTTCCCCAGGGATGCGGGCTCGCTTCTTTTAGATGCCAGTGGGACTCGAACCCGCGAGGGGGCGAGCGTTAAGCGGACGCGCAGCGTCCGTAGCGAGCCGGCGAGGGCGCCGACAGGCGGCCGAAGCCGGTGCGTATTTGCGCAGCAAATGCGCGGACGTCCCACCGCCCCTACCATATGGAGCTTTCGAGCCTGTGTCCCCAAGGGATGCGGGCTCGTTTCTTTTGGACGCCGATGGGGCTTTAAGTTGCGGTGGAATAGTTCCTGTTTTGGCCGTTTACCGGCCCATTGGGGGTGCGGACAGAAAGTTGGACCGCGGGGCGGTCCGGACTGGAGGTTCGCA
>CAMQPJ010000009.1 GCA_947003675.1 uncultured Collinsella sp.
CGCGGCAAGGAGATATATTGCCAGACCGGAGGGGCCCCGGGGGCGGGAATCTGGGCGTACACATTTCCTACACATCTTGGAATCCGACTAACGTTTGCCAGCCGTTACCTACCGCTCGCCGAGCATCTCTTTATATAAGGCAGTCTCATGGTTAAAGCGGATACGTCCCCCTAGCTAAAGCACAGCCAGCATCGAGCAACTCATCACGTTCTTCCACCGAGAACCCCTCGGCGTAGACGCGCACCACTGGTTCGGTCCCGCTAGGACGGACCAGCAGCCACGTGTCATCCTCGAATGCCAAACGCAAGCCATCCATATGACTAACGTTTTGCGGCACCTTGCCACAAATCGACTTCGGGTTTACGCCCGGCAGCAGGGTTCGTAACGTTTCGGCATCTTCGGCCTCAAGGCGCAAATCGCGTCGACCGTAACTCGTCTTACCAAAACTGTCCTCGAGTTGGTCGACCAGAACGCCCAAAGGCGCGTCCGTCTTTGCCATAAGCTCACACAGAATCAGACAGGCGAGGATTCCATCGCGCTCGGGCATATGCGCGGCGATGCCGATACCACCGGCTTCTTCGCCGCCCATGAGGACGCCGCCCTTCTTCATCTCTGCCGCTATATATTTGAAACCGACTGGCTTGACGGTCACGCGGCAGCCAAGCGCCTCGGCAATGCGACGCACGAGCGTCGAGCACGAAAGATTGACGACGACGCGCCCCTCCAAATTACGAAATTGAACCAAGTCGCCCAAAACGAGCGCCATGATCTGATGCGGATGTATATATCTGCCGCGCTCGTCAACCGCGCCGATACGATCGGCGTCGCCGTCGGTCACCAGGCCAGCGCAAGCTCCGTCCTCGATAACCGTGCGCTCGCAAGCGTCCACCCAAGGCTCAACGGGGTCGGGGCAGATATCTTCTTGGTCAGACGCCTGCCCGGCGTGAATCTCGTGCACCTCAACGCCAAGCTCGCGCAGCAAGTCGGCTAGATAGCCCTGGGCTGCGCCGCCCATGGGATCGACAACCACGCGCAGGTGCGCGTCGCGGATGGCTTCGGCATCGACAAACGATGCCACCGCCTGCATATAGTCAGGAATGATATCCGCGGTGCGATATTGCCCCTCGATCCCCATTGGCTCGGGAGCCACGGTCTCTTCGAGCTCTTCGATGACATCCTGGTTGGCGGTCGAGCCGTCACCCATGCGAATCTTGAGGCACAGATAACCCTGCGGATGATGGGACCCCGTCACCATGAGCGCGCCGCACGCCCCACCGTCATAAGCCGCCGCCCACGTAAGGGCAGGGGTCGGAACAGGTCGCGAAGCGAGCACGGCGTCCAGCCCGTGCGCTGCTAGCACGCCCGCCGCAAGCTCAGCGAACTCGCTCGCCAGGGGCCGGGTGTCGAACCCTATATATACCGTTTTGCCCGGATTGGTCTTTTGCCACAACTCGCCGACGGCATCGGCGATACGGGCAACGTTATCGGCAGTGAAGTCCTCATCGACGCGAGCGCGCCAACCGTCAGTTCCAAAATGAATTATCGCGCACACGCGCAGACACCTCACAGTGTTTGGATCATGGTACGCGTGAGGTATACCCGCAACACGCACTCAGCAACCTGCCGGCACCAGCATTCACCATTTGGGCAAATGCTGCCGAGGACATGCAAGCAATAAAAAAACCGCCCCGTATGGAGCGGTTTTGCCCTTTATATATCGAGCGCCTCGGCCATCGCTGCCGTAGTGATTGCCGTGGTTCCACAGCAACTGCCCACCATTGCGGCGCCGGCATGTCTCCATTCGATGCATGCGCGCGCGAAAGCTTCGGGATTCTCGTGCCATACGGGGCCATCCTGAGTCTGGACCGGATCGCCTACGTTGGGACGCACCGTAACGGGAGTAGTCGCCGATGCAACCATCCTGGGCACCGCCGCATTCGCGGCCGCAAGCGAACAGCAATTAACACCAACCGAGTTTGCGCCGTGTTTTTCGGCGTACAAAACGGCTGCCTCGATGTTGAGGCCATCGCCCAGCAGGTCGCCTTTATCGTCAACGACAAAACTCACTAGAACAGGCATGCCGTCGGCGGCATCTCGGGCGCCGGCAAGCATGGGCTGCAGATTACGGATAGACGTCACCGTCTCGATCAGCAGACCGTCAACACCAGCATTGAGCAAGGCGTGCGCCTGTTCGCGCGCAATGCCGCGGATTTCACGATACTCGACAGAGTCCTCGGCAAACCACTCAATACCGATCGGGCCCATCGAGCCCAGCAGTAGCTGAGGGTGCGCCTGGCGGGCATCGTCGACGGCCCCGCGATTGACCTCCGCCACGGACGGCGCAATCTGGTCGTGCTTGAGGGCATAGCTCGATGCCTGAAAGGTATTGGTAATGAGCACCTGCGCGCCGGCGGCGACATACAAGCGATGGATACGAGAAACGGTCTGCGGCTCTGCCAGATTCCAAAACGCCGGTGGAATGTCGGCGGCATCGTACTCACTCAACAAAACACTGCCCATGGGGCCCTGCGCCAACAAGGTCTCGCTCGACAAGCGGCGCGTAAGTTCCTCGGCACCAAAGCGGTTGTAATAACTCGTATCCATATATATCCCGCTATTCCTCGACGCTGATTCCCTGCTTTTCGAGATAGGCGAGCCAGCGGCTCATCGTGTCCTCGGATAGCGCATGCTCCATCATGCAGGCCTCGGAATCGGCTCGCTCAAATTCGACACCGAGCTCCTGAACCAAAAACGTGCGGATGAGGCGATGACGGTACCAGATAGCCGCGCCAACCTCGCGGCCGCGATCGGTCAGGATCACCTTGCCGTAGTGCGATTGCTCGACAAGCTCGGATGCCTTGAGAGCCGAAACCGCTTTATTGACCGATGCCTTGGAGACGCCAAGGCGCTGCGCGATGTCGACCGATCGAACGCCGTTGGTTTCCCCCTCTTCGCTTTCAATGCGAACCATGCACTCCAAGTAGTCTTCGTTCGCCACCGTCAGATGTAGTTCGCGCGAGCTATTTGTCGTATCCATGATCTTCCGTCCCTTCTGCATTCAATGGCTGATTCTACCCCATCCAAGCGTCGCGGTATGCCGTGGCATACCGTGCTAGAGTTCTTGTTGCACACGACGACCAAGATTGGAGCGGTCTTTATGGAAAACACCACCACGAACCCCGATGTCCTCGAGCGCTTTTTGCGCTACGTCCAGATCAACACGCAGTCCGAGGATGCAAACTGCGACCAGGTACCCTCGAGCGCCGTTCAGTTTGACCTTGCCAACGTGCTGGCTGAAGAGCTGCGCGAGCTTGGTGCGGAAGATGCCCACGTGACCGAGCACGCCTATGTCTGCGCGCATATCCCCGCAAGTGCGGGCGCTGAGGACAAGCCCGCCCTGGGCCTGATCGCCCATCTCGACACCACCGAAGTTGCACCGGGTGCCGGCGTGAAACCGCACATCGTACACTACGAAGGCGGCGACCTGGTCTGCGGCACGGTTGACGGTAAGCCCGTTGCCATGAGTACCGCCAAGCTTCCCGCCCTGAACGACCTCGCAGGTGAGGACCTGGTCTGCAGCGATGGCACCACGCTGCTGGGCGCGGACGACAAGGCAGGCGTCGCCGAGATCATGTCGCTTGTCGCGCGTATCGCTCAGGACCCTTCTCTGCCCCATCCCGCACTCGGCATTTGCTTCTGCCCTGACGAGGAGATCGGCCACGGAGCCGAGCTGTTGGATATCGATACCTTTGGCTGCAAGTACGCCTACACGGTCGACGGCGGCCCCATCGGCGAGCTGGAGTGGGAGTGCTTTAACGCCGCCGAGGCGACCGTCCGCTTTGAGGGCCAGTCCATCCACCCGGGCGACGCCAAGGGCCGTATGGTCAACGCAGGCAATCTGTTCTGCGACTTCAACGCGTTGCTCCCCTACGCGCAGCGCCCGGAGTATACGGAAGGCTACGAGGGCTTTTATCACCTTGAGGGCGTATCTGCGACCGTCGATCACGCCACAGCGCGCTATATCGTCCGCGACCATGACGCCGCCAAGTTCCAGCAGAAACTCGACCTTATTGATGCCGCCGCCTCGATGCTCAACCTGCGTCTGGGTGAGGAGCGCGTGACGGTCGAGATTAAGCAGCAGTATCGAAATATGGCCGAGATCGTTCGTGACTATCCCGAGCTTATTGATGTTGCCAAGGAAGCCTACCTTGCCTGCGGCGTTGAGCCCCAAGTGCTGCCAATTCGTGGCGGCACCGACGGCGCCCAGCTGTCGTTCCGCGGTCTGCCCTGCCCCAACCTTTCCACCGGCGGCTATTGCTACCACGGCGTCAACGAGTTCGTCCCGGTCAGTTCGCTCGTCAAGATGACCGACGTCCTGCAGGAGCTCATCGCCCGCTTTGCATAGGGAACTCGAACAATCTAGGTAAGCAAAACCGCCCCGTCCTCAAAACCGAGAACGGGGCGGTTTTTGGTGCAAGGGGAGTAGTCAGCACCGCAGGTTGAGCCAACGTCAGCGAGCGATGTCCAAGGCGAACAAGTTGGCATGAAAAAGGCAGGGCATTGACCTTCTGGTCATGCCCTGCCTTTTGAATGACAAATTGTCGCCTTGGGCGGCGCGCAGCGTCAAGCCGTTACGGCGTTTGGTAAAACCGCGTAACTCTAGTAGTTGGCTTCGTAGCCGTTACCGTCGCCGGTGGGCTCTTCGTAGTAGTCCGAATCGCTCGAATCGCTTGAGTCATCGGAATCGTCAGAGCTGATCGATGAGGTTGCGGTACCGTTTGCGTAGTCGTCAGACGCGTTGTTGTTCAGGTCGCCAATCGTAGAGCTGGAACCGTCGGAAAGACCCATGGTGTTGGGACCCTTGGGATCCCTGCCGGCATCGACGCGCTCCATCATTTCCTTGAGCTCGTCCTCGTAGACAAAGACGTAGCTCACACCGTCGATCATGGTGCTGTCGTCGGCGTACGAGGGCAGGTTGGCCGAGTAGATACCGTCGACATCCATACCGCGCATGGCGTTGACCGTAGCCACGATATCCTGAACGCTCATATCGGTTACAAGCATATCGGACAGCGAATTAACCAGGCCAAAGATCTTCGTGGCATCGAAGTTATTGAGAATCTGGTTGGCAAGGGCGCCAAGCACCTGACGCTGGTGGCGCATGCGCGTGTAATCGCCGTCGGCATAGGTGTAGCGGCAGCGGGCATAGGTAAGGGCGGTGGCACCGTCCATATGCTGCTGGCCAGCGGTAATCTTAATATCCAGGTGCTCGGGGTCGTCAACATCATCGGTTGCGTTAATGTCGATACCGCCAACCGAATCAATCAGCGCCTGCATACCGTCGAAGCTGACCTCGGCATAGTGGGAAATCTGAACACCGCACAGCTCGTTGACCGCCTCGACCATGGCCTCGGCGCCGCCAACGGTATGGCAGGCGTTGATCTTCATGGTCTCGCCCTTGTACTCGACCTTGGTGTCGCGCGGAACGGAAATGAGCGTCGCCTGCTTTTGCGTGGGGTCGATGCGTGCCAGGATAATCGAGTCGGCACGGTACGTATCCTCGCCCGGACGGCCGTCGGTGCCAAGAAGCAGCACGTAGAACGGATCCTTTGCCTCATCGGTGTCAACCAGAACCCGACGCAGATTGTCGGTAATGACATTAGAATCGCCGAGCTTGCCCATAATGGTGGCAAACCACAGGCCGGCAGCGGTAGTGGCACTCAGCAGCACGCCAAGCACGACAATGAGCGCGACGTGACGAATCGTGTGGCTACGACGACGTTGACGAGCGCGCTCGGAATAGCGAGCCACGTTATCGCGACTGTAGATCTTGGCCTGCGCACCAGTTGAGGGTCTTCGGGCGGTGGTATCCGCGAGGGGCTTTTTATTAAACATAGGCAACCTGTATTAGTAGATGACGGGATCGGGGACGGTAGCATGCTCGACATGCGCGCCGAGCGCCCGCAGCTTTTCGACAAACTGCTCGTAGCCGCGCTTGATGTGATGAATAGCCGAAACCTCGGTCGTCCCGTCAGCGATCAAGCCCGCTACGACGAGGGCCGCTCCGCCACGCAGATCGGGCGAGGTAACCTGTGCACCCGAGAAGCCCTTGACGCCATGAATCATGGCATGATGGCTCTCGATACGAATGTCGGCACCCATGCGCACCAGCTCAGAGGCAAACATAAAGCGATTCTCGAAGATGTTCTCGGTAATAACGGAACTGCCGTCGGCAAGGGCGGAGAGTACCATAATCTGCGCCTGCATGTCCGTCGGGAAGCCGGGAAACGGAAGCGTTTGGATGTCGACCGGCTTGATACGCTCGACACGGTTCACATGGACGCCATCCTCGACGCGCTCGCAGTCGATACCCATGAGCTCCATCTTCTTGAGCACCATGCCCAAGTGAATGGGGCAAAAGCCCGTGATATCGACACCGCGATCGTCGGCCATCAACGCACCGGCAACGATAAAGGTACCGGCCTCGATGCGGTCGCCCACCACGCGATGGGTAACAGGATGCAGCTCTTCCACGCCCTCGATGGTCACGACAGGCGTACCGGCGCCAACAATCTTGGCGCCCATCTCGTTGAGCATGTTGGCGAGATCGACGATCTCGGGCTCGCGGGCGGCATTGTCGATAACCGTGGTGCCCTGCGCGCGCACGGATGCCATAATGAGGTTCTCGGTCGCACCGACACTGGCGAACTCGAGCGTGACGGTGGTACCGCGCAGACCTTGGGGCGCATTAGCGTTGATGTAACCGTGGGCGGTATCGAACTCAACGCCCAGGGCCTCAAGACCAAGAATGTGCATATCGATCTTGCGAGCACCCAGGTTGCAGCCGCCCGGCATGGCGATCTTGGCGCGATGGAAGCGACCCAGCAGGGGTCCCATCACGGCGGTGGAAGCACGCATCTTGGCAACGAGCTCGTAGGGGGCCTCCCAAGAATCGACCTGAGAGGTATCAATCTCGAGCGTGTGCTCGTCGAGAACATCGATCGTAGCGCCCATGCCCTTGAGCACCTTGCCCATCACGTGAACATCGGAAATATCGGGCACGTTCTGCAGCGTCGTCTTGCCCGGCGCCAGAAGCGTTGCCGCCATGAGTTTGAGCGCGGAGTTCTTGGCACCCGAAACAGGCACGGAACCTCCGATGGCGTGGCCACCCTCAACGCGGATAATATCCAAGGTCTACCCTTTCAAAAAGCATGCCCGGGGTGGCTGAGCCATCCCGGGCATGATGTGTTCGCAAATGGTCGAACGCTAAAACGTCTGACTATTGGGCAAGCTTGAGCTTACACCATGCGATTTCATTATAGAGGTAGGCGCGGCGTGCATCATCCTCCGACAAATTACCCAGCTTCTCTTCAAAACCTTGAATATCAGCTTTAACCTTGTCGGCGTCGACGGTCGCCAAATCGCAAGCGCGCTCGGCGAGAACGGTCACGACATCGTCCGCAACCTGGGCATAGCCGCCGGCCACGGCAAACGTGTGGTCGACAGTGCCCATGGCCTTATCGGAAACGCGAACGTAACCGCGGTCGATCGTGCAGATTTCGCTGGAGTGAGCAGGCAGAACACCAAACTCGCCATCCGTGGACGGAATCGACACAAACGCAGCGTCGCCCTCATAGGCGCAGCTCACGGGGCACACGATGCGGATACGCATAACCTACTTCTCCCCCATCTTGCGGGCGCGCTCGCGCACGTCCTCAATCGTGGAAGCATAGCGGAATGCCTGCTCGGGCAGGTCATCGGCCTTACCGTCGACAATCTCGGCGAAGGAGCGGACGGTATCCTCGACGCGGACGTAGACACCGGGGTTGCCGGTGAACTTCTCGGCGACGTGGAAGGACTGGGAGAGGAACTGCTGGATCTTACGGGCACGGTTGACCGTAAGGCGCTGCTCCTCGGACAGCTCGTCCATACCCAGAATGGCGATGATGTCCTGAAGGTCGGAGTACTCCTGCAGGAGCTCCTGGACCTTGACGGCGACACGGTAGTGCTCCTCGCCGACGATCGAGGGATCGAGAGCGTCGGAGGAAGACGCGAGCGGGTCGATAGCCGGGAACAGGCCGAGCGACGAAATGCTACGCGAAAGAACCGTAGTGGCGTCGAGGTGCGTAAACGTCGTGGCAGGCGCCGGGTCGGTCAGGTCGTCTGCAGGGACGTAGACAGCCTGGACGGAGGTAATGGAACCCGTCTTGGTCGAGGTAATGCGCTCCTGGAGGTCGCCCATCTCGGTAGCCAGCGTAGGCTGGTAACCGACGGCGGACGGCATACGACCCAGCAGTGCGGAAACCTCGGAACCGGCCTGGGAGAAGCGGAAGATGTTGTCGATGAACAGCAGAACGTCCTGGCCGCGATCGCGGAAGTACTCAGCGGTGGTGAGGCCGGCCAGACCGATGCGCAGACGCGCTCCAGGCGGCTCGTTCATCTGACCATAGACCAAGCAGGTCTTGTCGATAACGCCAGACTCGCTCATCTCGAGGAACAGGTCGGTGCCCTCACGAGTACGCTCGCCGACACCGGTGAACACCGAAGTGCCGCCATGCTCCTGGGCGAGGTTGTTGATGAGCTCCTGAATCAGAACGGTCTTGCCGACGCCGGCACCACCGAACAGGCCCGTCTTACCGCCACGAATGTAGGGCTCAAGCAGGTCAACGGCCTTGATGCCGGTTTCGAAGATCTCGGTCTTAGTGGTGAGCTCGTCGAAGCGGGGCGCTGCGTGGTGGATGGGATAGAACTCCTCCACCTCGGGCATGGGCTTACCGTCGACAGGCTTGCCCATGACGTTCCAAATGCGGCCGAGCGTCTTGGGGCCAACGGGCATCTTCATGGGCTCACCGGTATCGGTGGCGGTGAGACCACGCTGCAGACCGTCGGTCGAGGACATGGCGACCGTGCGGACGACGCCGCCCGGAAGCTGGCTCTCAACCTCGAGGATCGTGCTCAGGTGACCGATCGGGGTCTCGGCCTCGACCGTGAGCGCGTTGTAGATCGGGGGCACCGCGCCGTCAAACTTGACGTCGACGACAGGGCCGATGATACGCACGATGCGGCCATCACCGGCAGTCGTCTTCTTGGTGGCTTCCTCGACCGCAAGCTTTACGGTGTTATTAGCCATTACTGTTCCTCCAATGCTGAGGCTCCGCCGACGATCTCGTTGATCTCGGTCGTGATCGAAGCCTGGCGCACGCGACTATACGTGCGGGTAAGGGTCGAGATGATCGCGGTGGCGTTTTCCGTCGCGGAGTGCATGGCCTTGCGGCGCGCACCCTGCTCGGCGGCCGCCGAATCGATCAGGGCCTGGTAGATGACCGTCAGGATATACGACGGTACAAGCTTGCCGAGAACATGCTCGGGAGAGGGCACGAACTCGAACGTCGACGAGATGCGCTTAGGGGCGTCGGTCTCGTTCTTACGCGGACCGTGGGCCATAGCGATCATCTCGGGATCGAGCGGCAGCAAGTGCTCGACGCGAAGCTCCTGATCCACGCGGTTCTTGGCGTGGTGGTAGACAAGCTCGACACGGTCAAGCTCACCGGCACGATACGCATCGCAGATATGAGAGGAGATCATGCGAGCCTGATTGAAATCGGGCTCGGAGGAATTTCCCTCAAAGTGCATGATGACATTTGCGCGGTCACGGAAATACGTGGCCGGTTTGCGCCCACACGCGATAATCTCGCACTCGATGCCGTCGTTCACCCAAGAAGCGGCGAGCTTTTCGGCCGTGCGCTCCACCGTCGTATTGAAACCGCCGGCAAGGCCGCGGTCCGAGGCAATAACGACAATCAGGCCATGCTTGACGCTCTCATGCTTCTGCAGCATGGGATCGGTGCCCGAACAGGAGGCGTCGCCGGCGACCGTCAACATGACGTCGGTCAGCGCCTCCTTATAGGGCTCGGCCTGCTTGGAGCGATCGAGGGCACGACGGATCTTGGCCGTAGAGACCATCTCCATCGTGCGCGTGATCTGCTTGGTCGTGGTAACCGAGGAGATTCGCTTCTTAATGTCGCGAAGGTTGGCCATAGGGCTTAGTTCTCCTCTGATCCAGTCGTATCGGCATGGTGCTTGGCCATGAACTGCTGCTTGAAGTCACCGATGACCCGCAAGAGCTCGGCCTTGGTGTCGTCGTCGATCTTCTTGGCGCGAACCTTGTCGAGCAGCGAGCCAAAGCCATTGTCCATGTACTCGATGAGCTCGGCACGGAAAGGCAGCACGTCGGCGATCTCCAGGTCATCCAGGAAGCCCTCGTTGCCGGCAAACAGCGTAACGATCTGCTCGCCAACCTCAAACGGCTGGTAGCGCGGCTGCTTCAGGAGCTCGGTCATGCGAGCACCATGGGTCAGCTGCTTCTGAGTAGCCTCGTCGAGGTCGGAGCCAAACTGGGTAAAGCCAGCGAGCTCCTGATAGGAAGCAAGGTCCAGGCGAAGGTTGCCGGCGACCTGCTTCATGGCCTTGGTCTGTGCATCGCCACCGACGCGGGACACGGAGATACCCACGTCGACTGCCGGGCGCTGACCCTGGAAGAAGAGCTCGGACTGCAGGTAGATCTGACCATCGGTAATGGAAATGACGTTGGTCGGAATGTAGGCCGAGACGTCGCCGTCCTGGGTCTCGATGATCGGCAGTGCTGTCATGGAGCCGTAGCCGTTCTTCTTGGACATCTTGACGGCACGCTCGAGCAGACGAGAGTGCAGGTAGAAGATGTCGCCAGGATAGGCCTCACGTCCGGGCGGACGATGCAGCGTCAGCGACATCTGACGGTAGGCCACGGCCTGCTTGGACAGGTCGTCGTAGATGACGAGCACGTGGCCGCCGGGGTTGGTCTCGCTGGCGGGCTTACCGTCCTCGCCGTTGTACATGAAGAACTCGCCGATAGCGGCACCGGCCATAGGCGCGATGTACTGCATAGGGGCGGAATCGGCAGCGGTGGCCGAAACGATGATGGTGTAGTCGAGCGCACCGTGCTGAGCGAGGGTCTCGCGGATGTTGGCAACCGTGGAGGCCTTCTGGCCGATGGCGACATAGATGCAGACCATGCCCTTGCCGCGCTGATTGAGGATAGCGTCGATGGCAATGGCGGTCTTACCGGTCTTACGGTCGCCGATGATGAGCTCACGCTGACCGCGGCCGATAGGCACCATGGAGTCGATGGCCAACAGGCCGGTCTGAACCGGCTCGCACACCGGGGTACGGTCGATGACACCGGGGGCCTTGAACTCGATGGGGCGACGATGCGTGGCGACGATGTCGCCCAGGCCGTCGATGGGCTGGCCGAGCGGATTGACGACGCGGCCGAGCATGGCACGGCTCACGGGGATATCCATAATGCGGCCAGTGGTGCGGCACTCGTCGCCTTCCTTGATGGAGTCGACGGCACCGAACAGAACGGCGCCGACCTCGTCACGGTCAAGGTTCTGGGCAAGGCCGAAGACGGTCTCACCGGTATCGGAGCTCTTGAACTCCAGAAGCTCGCCTGCCATGGCGCTCTTGAGGCCGGAGACGCGCGCGATGCCGTCGCCTACCTCGTCGACCGTTGAAACCTCATGCGTATCGACCGTCGCGGAGAGGCTCGTGAGCTGCTCCTGCAGTTTCTTGGCGATATCCTGGGCATTGAGGGTTTCGGACATTAGGCTTCACCTCCGTACGAATTAGCAGAGTTTGCGAGGGTCTCCTGCGCGACGCGCAGCTGCGTCTTGACGGAAATGTCACGACGCTCGCCGCGGGCCTCGAGCACCAGGCCGCCCACGATAGACGGGTCGACCTGCTCGATAAGGAATACCTTGCGGCCGAAGTCCTGCTCGCATTTCTTAGTGATGGTTTGACGCAGCTCGTCGTCGAGCGGGATCGCCGTGGTGACGGTCACGCCCACTACATCCTCGTCTTCCTCGGCAACATACTTAAAGGCAGCTGCCACCTTGGAAAGAAGGTCGAGCTGGTCGCGCTTGGACATGGTGTCGAGCACGGCGATGATCTCGGGGCTGGCGCTAGCCAGGCGCTCGATCATCTCGAGGTCCTCGAACACATGGTTCTCGGCCTTGGCGGCTTCCAAAAGGGAGCGCGCGTAGGTCTCGAGTACCTTGTCCTGATAGCGGCTAGTCGGCATTCAGGCTACCTGCTTCCTGGATGTAGCGCTCGATGAGCTTCTTCTGCTCGCCCTCGTCCTCGAGTGCCTCGCCCACGATCTTGGTGGCGACGGCAACGGACAGGTCGGCGATGGAGCTCGCGGCACCGGCGTAGATGGACTTGCGCTCGTCCTCGACGGTCGTATGGGCCTTGGCGATGATCTCCTCGGCCTCCTTGTGAGCAGCCTCGATGATACGGGCGCGCTCGGACTCGGCGTCCTTACGGGCCTCGAGAACGATGTCGGCAGCCTGACGACGGGCGTCGGTGACGATCGAGTCGGACTCAGCGCGCTTGGCGATGGCCTCCTGCTTGGTCTTCTCGGCCTCGTCGAGGCTCTCCTCGATCTTCTTGCCGCGCTCCTCCATGGTTTTCATGATGCCCGGCAGGGCGACCTTTGCCAGCACGATCCAGATGATCAGGAAGGCGATAAGCGCCGGGATGAACTCCGCCATCTTAGGGATGAGGATGTCCGCACCGGCAGCGCCGTCCTCGGCGAACGCGGAAACCGGCATAAGCAGCGCGGCCGCGGACGCGGAGAGTGCGATCGCGCTCTTCTGGGATGAAAGATTCATACTTGACGCTCCGTGCTATTTAACGATCAGCGCGACAACGAAGCCGATCAGAGCCAGAGCCTCGCCGAAGGCGGAGCCCATGATGAAGACGGTGAACACGCGGCCCTGGACCTCAGGCTGACGGGCCATAGCACCCGTAGCACCCAGAGCAGACAGGCCGATAGCAAGACCAGCGCCGATAACACCGAGACCGTAACCGATAACTCCCACGATTCCTCCTTTGTCGTGCGTGTCTTATTTCACGCAGGATAACCTTTTTATAACTGCCGGGCTCCATGGGTACGGGCACCGGCGGTTTAACGAATTGCCTTACCTTTAAGGCGCGAACGGAAGATTACTCCTCCTCCGCGACCTCCTCTGCCTCGGAGACATACACGGCGGTAAGGACCGTGAAGACGTAAGCCTGGATGGCGCCGACCACAAGCTCGATCGCATAGATCAGGATGAGGATGGCAAGCCAGGCCAGCGAAGGCAGGGCGCCGACGGCGTGGGCCGCGGAAACCTGCTGAAGCAGCGGCTGCATGAACATGCTCGCCATGATGGCGAACGAGCCCATGACCACGTGTCCTGCGAACATGTTGCAGAACAGACGGACGGCGAGCGTGATGAGACGCAGGAAGGTCGAGAAAAGCTCGACGACCCACACAAGCACGTTCATCGGGAAGCTCACGCCCTGCGGGGCGAGGCTCTTGATGTAGCCGATCACGCCGTGAGCCTTGCATCCGTAGTAGATGAAGTACACGAAGGCGAAAATGGCGAGCGCGGCGGTGGAGCCGATTGCGCCGGTGCCGGGCTTCATTCCCGGGATCAGGCCGATCATGTTATTGATCAGGATGAACAGGAAAAGCGAGCACAGGAACGGGAAGTGCTTCTTCCAGTTCTCACCCACGACGCCCTTGCCGATATCGTTCTCGACGTACTCGATGATGTACTCGAAACCGTTGACGAAGAAGCCCTTGGGAACCAGGGTCTGCTTCTTCTTGAACACGGCCAGGACGATCAGGAGCACGATCGTGGAGACGATCAGCCAAAACGAGTACTGCGTGATGCCGCAGCTCAGATCGCCCACGACAGGGGTGGAGCTGAACTCGCTGACCAGATGATTAATCTCATCAGGCAGCTTTTCAAAAATTTCCACGACTTACCTTTCGACCTCATGAGGATCTCGCAGCGCCTTGGCGACGCGAACCGTGCAGGCGGCCATAAAGGCCACGAAGCCGATCGCCTCGCCCAGGAGGAACATGCGAAATGCCTCTCCGAACAACGCAAACACAACCAAGGTAAAGACGAGCAGGGCGACTGCCGAGACCGCCAGACTCACCATGCCCTTGAGCATGTCCGCATTCTGCTTATCGTCAAGAACCGGCTTGAGCGTAAAGACAAAGGGAAGGAAGGCAATTGCGCCCGCGATGGCGCCTGCAACGATAGCGAGCAGATCGGCTACCTGAAACACTGGCGTCCTCACTTTCCTTTTTAACGCCTAACAGCACAGTCCCAGCCAAACATTGGTGACTATTGTACGAGCCAATCGCTAAAGTACAACCGTAAAACAAACGGTTAATACGCACCTGTACGTTTTCTTAAGGCCTTCTTTATGCCGCAGGTACGGTAATGCGTTTTTTCGAACCCCTCAGGGCAAAACGTCCGTTAACAGAAGTGCGCGTGGACGACTTTTGCTCGCCCGCGCGCACCATTTCTTCGTATTTGTGACCGTAGCCGACAAGACCCAACGACTAGAGCGTACCGTAGATGCGGTCGCCGGCGTCGCCCAGGCCCGGAACGATGTAGGCGTCCTCGTTGAGATGGTCGTCGATGGCGCACGTATAAATATGTACGTCAGGGTCCTTTTCGGTCAGTGACTTGAGGCCCTCGGGCGCGGCGACGATACACAGCATGCGGATATCCTTGACACCGCGCTCGCGCAGGTAGCTGATGGCCATCTCGGCCGAACCGCCCGTGGCGAGCATGGGGTCGACAACCAGGCAGATGCGCTGATCGATATCCTTGGGCATCTTGCAGTAATACTCATGCGGCTCGTGAGTAACCTCGTCGCGCTCCATTCCAATGTGGCCCACGCGAGCCGAGGGTACCAAGTCGAGGATACCGTCGACCATGCCGAGGCCCGCACGCAGGATGGGAACGATGGCGAGCTTTTTGCCGGCGAGCTGCTTAAACGTTGCGGTGGTGATGGGGGTCTCGACCTCGACGTCTTCCATGGGCAGGTCGCGCATGGCCTCGTAGCCGTCAAAGAGCGCAAGCTCGCGCACGAGCTGGCGGAACTGGTTGGTGCCAGTGCTCTTGTCGCGCAAGATCGACAGCTTGTGCTGGACGAGTGGGTGATCGACAAGGGTCACACGGGACGTATCGTAGGTGACGGTCATGGGTTGATGCCCCTTTCATTGCGGCCGGAAGATGACCTTGCTGGCAAGACGCATGACGACATTGTTGCCTCGCGCCGTGCATAAGTTTAACGGTTTGCTGTATCGAGCAGCTCGTCGCAACCCTACTGAGCGGTGTTGAGCGAACGCTTGACGGCATCACGCCAACCAGCGAGGTTGCTCTCACGGCGCTCGGCGGACATGTGAGGATGGAAGACTTTGACGATCTGAGCGTTTTGCTCCAACTCCTCCAGGTCCTCCCAATAGCCAACGGCAAGGCCCGCCAAGTACGCGGCGCCGATCGCCGTGGTCTCCACCGTCTCGCACTGCAGCACGGGGATATCCAGCAGATCGGCCTGGAATTGCATGATGAACTCGTTGCGCGAGGCGCCGCCGTCGACAGACAGGCGCTCAATCGAAAGCCCCACGTCCTGCTCCATGGCGCGTAGCACGTCATAACTCTGGTAGGCCATGGACTCGCAGGCCGCACGCACAATGGTCGCACGACTCGAGGCGCCGGTCAGGCCGCACACGATACCGCGAGCATGCGGGTCCCACCAGGGAGCGCCCAGGCCTGCGAAAGCGGGGACGAAGTAGCAGCCCTCGTTGTCGTTAATCGAAGTGGCGAGTTGCGCGGACTCGCTCACGCTCGAGATGATGCCCATGTTGTTGCGCAGCCAGTTCATGGTTGAGCCGGCAGCAAAGATAGAACCCTCGAGCGCATAGCTGATCTTGCCGTCCGCGGCGATACCGATCGTGGAGACCAGACCGTTCTTGGATTCGACGATCTCGTCGCCGGTGTTCATGAGCATAAAGCAACCCG
>CAMQPJ010000010.1 GCA_947003675.1 uncultured Collinsella sp.
ACAGCTACGCGACCAAAAACGCAAGCGATGCAGCCAAGGCCGCCGCGAGCGCGACCATCGGCAGCTGCATGGTCCACGCCGTCCCCAAACACATGCTCGCCACCATGCGCAAGCAAAACTCTCGCACCGTCATCGAATAATGTGACAAAGGGACAGCCCCTTTTTCATGAGAACCCTGCACCTTTGGCATGCGAACATATATTCGTATATATAACTAAGTTTTGATAGAATCGGTATCGTTGACGGCAGCTCCATGTGTCGGGCAGCGCCCTCCATCTGATGGGAGGTGATGCCCATAACCGATTTGATTGATTTCGTGAGACTTCTGACCGCTTTGGTCTCGTTCTTCACGGCGCTTGTCGGCCTTTCCGAGGCACTCAAGCAGCGTTCGAAGCGCAACAGAAGGGGTCGCCGCCGCTAAGGCGTTGACCCCCTAATGCAAACAACGGCGCTGCCCAGCTTTCCAGAACTTGGGCTGCCGTCGACACTATTCTACCCACGAATGACATTTTGGACAAACGGTAATGCCGCTCCAAAAGCCAGGCGGGTTGTGACAAAGGGACTGTCCCTTTGTCACATTCCCGGGTTCTCGACTAGCCAGTGCTCGTAGGCGCGTTGCATGATCTCGGCTTTGTCGGCTTTTTTGCGGCAGCCCTTCTGCTCCTCGATGGCCAGCTCATAGGCATCGCTTTGCTCAAAAGCGCTGGTATCCCAAGCACCGTGTTCAATGCGCGACCATACGGCATCGATGAGTTGTTCGAGCTCGGCAATGTCGTCGGCGTTGGCGGTTGTCGCGAACGGCGGGCGGAGCTCGCCCGTTGTCTTGTCGGGTTCTACATAGTAGTCGCCCATGGAAGTGACGGTGTAGCCATAAAACTCGGGTGACGCTTCGACCAGCAGTTTGTAAAACTTGAGCTGACGATGGTAGCCTGCAGGGACTTCTTTGCCAAAGCCAGTCTTGTAGTCAACAATCTGCACCGTTTTAGCTGCATCGTCAACGAGGAGCAGGTCGAGAAAACCAAAGAGCGGAGTTCCTTCGGTGGTCAGGCACTGCATATTCGCCTCTGTGACGCAGCGATAGCCATGGACGTGCTCGACAAGCCAGGGGACGAATGCACGACAAATGCGTTCGAAGCGCTCCGAATAGCGATGGACGTCCTCGGGGGCAAAATCGAGCCACGAAATCTGCTGGCGATACTCGGCCTCAATTGTCTCAATCGCCGTCTCGCCATCGGCTTCCATTCTATTAACGATCTCCTCGAACATCGCGTGAATGATGGTGCCGAATTCGGTTTGGATTGTGGGCGCCGTGGGCAGGCGCACAATCTGCTTCTCAGGGAAGTGCAGACTATTTGCGCATCCAGGCTCGTACGTCACAAAGTTGTTGAGTGCTGTGGCAGAAAGAAACTTCACGTCGGTATGAGGCTTCAGAAGCGCGCGGAGCTCGGGCGTATCGAGCACGTAGTTGTCGCGCCACTCGGTTTCGATTGCAACGCTGAGCTGGTCTGCTTCAGCAGAAACCTCGCAAGAGTCGATAAGCCCCGTGAGCTCCTGCAGTGCCGACCCGCCGGCACGGTACAGCTCGAGGTGCCGCTTAGCACGCGTGATGGCGACAAACAGCAGGCGGCGCGCGTCGTCATCATCCTTTTCATCGCGAATAAGCAGGTTGGACGGGTACAAGCTCATGCCGCCGGCGCCTTTGTGCCAAGTGGAGTCGTCGGCATCGAGCAGGTAGACGCAGTCGAATTCCAGGCCCTTAGAGCTATGGGCGCTGGTGAGACGAACAGCTCCCGGCGTGCCGAGGTCGATCGATGCGTCGATACTCACGCCAAACTTTTGAGCGGCATCGAGCTTGTCGACAATATCGGGCAGGCGAAGCGCACGTCCCATACGGCGCGCGTCTCCCATTTCACCTTCGGCAAAGGTGAGCAGGGCGCGGATGCCGGCATTGAATTCGGCTGCGCCCAGCGGATCTTGTTCCTTGCAATCCTGACAATAGCCAAGGCTGCGTTCGACAATTCTAAAGAGCAGTGGCCTGACAGGGGAGGCGCTAGCTTCGGCCGCCCACTGCATAAGGCCGTCGTACAGCTCTTTGACGCGGACGTTATCGCTCTCGTGCATAGCGGCCATCCAGTCGCCGCGATGCTCGCGCTTGGCGCTGAGCGCAAACGTCACGGACGATGGATGGTTGCCGCCCAGCTCAGCGGCACAGACAATCTGCGGAAGATAGCTGCTGGCAAGCTCCTTCTGCCCGCGGGCAAGCGCAGTAACGCAACGCAACAGTGCCAACGTCGTCTGCATACGCTCGGAGGCAAAGAGATTCTGCCGCTCGCGATACGAAAACGGCACGTTCTCCTTAACGAGGAAGGGAATCAGCGAGCGCAATGCGGCGTGTTTGGCAGAGATGACTGCAATTCCTTCATTGGGATCTTCGCAGTCATCGAGGTAGCCAGCATCAATCCTCTGCCTAATGCTCGCGGCAACGGCGGCGTATTCCTCGGCTTTGCCGGTGTAGACGCTCTCGCTAAAGCTGACCTGATCGCCTTGAGGCTTAAAGGCTTCGATTGACTTATTCGAGCTGGCATCGAGTCGGTATTCGATTTGCTGGGCGATAGCTTGACCAAGCTCAACGATGGCGGGCGTGGAGCGGTAATTGGTCTTGAGCACGATGTTCCGGGGCGAAAACTCGGCCGCAAATTGGTTGGCACATTCGATCGTGGCGCCCTGAAAACGCATGATGGCCTGATCGTCATCGCCGACGGCCATGATATTGGGCGCATCAACGCCGTCGCAGAGCAGCTCGATGATGCGCATCTGGGCACCATTGGTATCCTGGAACTCATCAACTTGGATATAGGTATAGGTGTCTTGGAGTACTTGGCGTAGCGCGTCGTTGTGCTCGACGGCGTCGACAAAATCGCCAATCATGTCGTCGTAATCGTAGAGATGATGTTGGTCGAGCTCATTTTGGTAGCGACGTGCAACGTCGCAAGCAGCCTTAAGTCGCTCGCTTTGCTCGGCAATTTTAAACGTACGTCCTTGGGAGTTGCTACCGCCAAAGAATTGGTCGCGTACCTTGGTGTATCCCGACGACTTTCCCTTCTCGTCAATAAGTTCGGTGCGGCGAACGGTGTCGCGCAACTCAAGAATGTACGGTACATACGTGCCAGCAGGACAGCCGATCGGGCGGGTGAGCGATGTAGGCGCCATGCCGCAGGCACGCTCGGCCTCTTCCTCAAAACGCTCAGCCAACGCAGTGCTTGCCCTTTCACAGACAAGTGTAAGCAGCTCGGAATGTTCG
The DNA here is from genome assembly GCA_947003675.1 of uncultured Collinsella sp. Lineage (GTDB taxonomy): Bacteria > Actinomycetota > Coriobacteriia > Coriobacteriales > Coriobacteriaceae > Collinsella. The sequence goes on from CAMQPJ010000010.1 coordinate 3,302, forward strand.
GTGAGCCAGACAGCGGCGTCGATATTCTGCTGCGCGATGGCGTTCAGCGTGTCGTAGTCCAGGCCACTGCGTTTGATTTTGGAGACAAAGCCGATCATCTTACCGATGTTTTGCGCGGGCATATCGGGTGACCCTCCGCCTAGCGGAGAACCAAAGGGCAGCGATTTGAGCAGCCGATCAAAAATCTCTTGCTGGTGCAGGCTGGTAACAAGCGTGTCGGTCGAAGGGCGCACGAAGTACTCGGGATAGCGCGACCTGATGCTGCTTGCAAATCCGTGGAACGTGCTAACTTCGATGCCGTAGGCGTCGCGCCCAATGAGCTCAATCAGGCGTTTGCGCATGGCTTCCGCGCCCGCCTCGGTATAGGTGAGGCAGAGGATGTTGCGTGGGGCGGCATCGCGCTTGGCCAGGATGTTCGCCGCGCGCAGACTCAGTAACTGCGTCTTGCCGGTGCCGGGACCGGCAATGACGAGCAACGGACCATCTAGGCATTCGACGGCCTCGCGCTGTTCGGGGTTTAGTCGGTCGAGCGATGCGATGAGTTCGGGGGTCATGTTCATGGCGGTATTACCTGTCTTCCTGGTAGAGCGCACGCGTGCTATCGAGATAGTCGAGATACGTATCGATGGCACTTTGAGGTTGAACGATCTTAATGAACGTGCTGAGTTGCAGCAGCCAGCCAAAGAACTGCGGCGACAACGGAGCTTTAACGGTCGCCAGCAAGCGCCCATCCTGGTTCTCAAACACAACGGCGTCGAGCCCGAACTTGTCGATGAGCGGGTTCATCGCACGGTCATCGAGTTCCAGCACCACGGTGGTTTTGTTGGCTGCATATACGCCGAATGATGGAGAGACGTGGTCTTCGAGCACATAGCCAGCGATACGCTGATCTTTGGTCGCGGACTCTTCGGACACCGCAACGTCGAGCATACGATCGACGCGATAAGGTGTGAACGGCTGATGACCCGAGCCGGCATTAGCCCATTTATCTCTAAATCCAATCATGTAATAAAGCTCGTCGGAGTAGATAAGGCGCACGGGTGTGAGCTCGTAGGTCTTACCGTCATGATTAAGGGCCTTTTGCTTGGCGGCGTCGTAGTGGAAGTAACGAAACCGAATCTTGCGTTTTTCGCGCATAGCCTGCTGAATCAAGTCGATGTTGAGCAGGGCATCGGAGTTTTGCATCTTCACGCGCGAAGGCACGTCGACGCGCTTGTGCATCAACTCGCGTTCGCCCAGGCTGGCGAGGCTCTGCAGCTTGCCGATGAGGTGGTCAGTCAACTCATCGGTCAAAAACGGCGAACTCTGCACGGCGTCAACAAGCATGATGAGCTCTTGCAGGTCGAGCGGCCGCGAAGCCAGGGTCCATTCCCTGCCACCGCGCTGGTCGATATCGAGTCCAAAGTCGCGAAGCGTTTGCAGGTCGCGATAGATGGCCTTTCGTTCGGCCTCGAGGTCGTGATAGGCGAGTTCCTCGATGATCTGCTGCGTTGTGAGCCCGTGCGTACTGTCGGTCTTTTCCATCAAGGTTTTAAGCAGGAACAGAAGCCTGAGCTTTTGATTTGGTCTGTTCGCCACGTTGTCTCCTTTCGCCGGCAGGGTAACAGCCGAAGATACAAAACAAGACCCGTTATTGGGACTCATTGTAGCTCGCGCGATCGTAGTATTCGCAGCAATAAGAGCTCGAATAGGGCGAAAGGTGGTTAAACGGAAATCGGCGGTTTGGCTGGCTGGTGTGACATGCGCTCTATTGGCTTGGGGCCGGTTCCGGTTTACAAGGATCAGAACAGGAGAGATGCGATGGCAGACATCAAAGTCTTTGCCGAGAATCTTGAGGATTCAACCAAGGAGCAGATCGAGGAGATTTCCAGCTGCTCGGCGTTTGAAGGCGCCAAGATCCGCATCATGCCCGATGTCCATAAGGGCAAGGGCTGCGTGATTGGCTTTACGGCAAACTTGGGCGACAAGGTGATTCCCAACTTGGTGGGAGTCGACATCGGATGCGGGATGTATTGTGTGCCGCTTGCGGAGACCATTGCGAGCGACGACCTCATTCAGTTCAATCGCGATGTGAAGCGCGCGGTGCCCACGGGCTTTGGCCTTCATCGCGATCCTGCCTGCGTACTCGCGGACTTTGACATGGAGTCGCGTGATTGGCTGCAGGATAAACGCAAGGTTGAGCGCTCCATGGGCACGCTGGGCGGCGGCAACCACTTCATTGAACTCGACGAGGACGAGGATGGGTGCCAATATCTGGTCGTGCACACCGGCTCGCGCAACATGGGCAAGCAGACGGCGGAGCACCATCAGGCGCTGGCGCAGAAGACGTGCACGGCAGATATCCCCGACGAGCTTAAGTATCTCGTGGGAGATCTTTCTGCCGAGTATCTCGTCGATATGCATAACTGCCAACGCTTTTCGAATCAGAACCGCAAGGCGATTGTCGCACAGATTGTTGAGCGTACGGGAATTCGACTCGACGGAGACGGCTTTACCACCATGCACAACTACATTTCTGAAAGTGGCATGATTCGCAAGGGCGCCATTAGCGCTCATACGGGCGAGATGGTGCTGATTCCGTTCAACATGCGCGACGGTGCCGTTATTGCGTGCGGCAAGGGAAACGAGGACTGGAACTGCTCGGCGCCGCATGGGACGGTCGTGCGATGAGCCGCACCAAAGCGTTCCAAACACTCGATACCAGGTCGTTCGTTAACGAGATGCGCGATGCCGGCATCTATTGTCCGAGCGCATGCGAGATGACGCTCGATGAGTCACCCGAAGCGTATAAGCCTGCGGATGATGTACTGAGACTCATGGACCCGACGGTTGATGTTATTCACCGACTCAAGCCGATTTGGAATTTTAAGGCTACTGGTAAGCGCGGTAGGCGTTAGGAGGGTTGCGATGTCGCTAAAGAAGGACTCCAGGGATGACCGAATTGGACGCACTGTGAGCATGGGCGAGATGGTGAGCTTCCCGGGCGTGATGCCGCCGTCTGCGAATCGGTGTGGCGGGAATCGTGAAGAGCGTGATGACGAGGGCTTTGACCTCAGCGGGTTTCGCAATCGACTGGCTTCTGGACTCGACCGTGGTATGGAGACGTCGCTTTTCGAAACTCCTTGTGTGTTGAAGACCGGTATGCCGGTCGATGATGCCCTAGGTGGCGGCATTGGGCTGGGCAAGCTCAGCGTGATTGGCGGCGCGCATGAAGAAGTTTCGAACGTGCTGGCACATGCGGCCTTGCGCTTGAGTGAGCGATGCGCCGTGCTCTACGTGCCGATTTGGGAGCGTGAAGAGGACGCGATTACTCGGCTTATTCGAGCTGAGATGGGCGACAAAGGATCGGAAGATCCTGAGGAGCAACAGGTTGAGACAATCCGCGCAACGATGCGCCTCAAGCAGCGCAACTTGGGCATCTTTGCCGAAGACAACATGACCATGGACCTTGTAACGAGTTGGTTGCTCGGCGACCAGACGTGGAATAGGGCAGTGCTTAAGGACGTCGTGGTCGTAATCGACGGGCTCGAAATGTTCGATGACAACCGCCCGGTAAACGCTGTCCTGCGTGACTTGCGCAACATGCTCAGCTCGACATCCGCCATCCTAGCGGGCTGCTTTGCAGCAGGGGGCGGAGACAGCGACGCAGCATTTGCGGAGACCCACTGCAATGCAGATGCCCTGGTCCGCATGAGTTCCGATGGAACGGAACCTTTCTGCACGCGAATCTTCGGCTAAAGCCGCAACCAATAATGACAGTCCGATCCGTGGTGCGTCTGCCGGCAGAAAATAGCCGCTCAACAGCCAAGGAATAGGTTTTAAGCGTGTCAAGAATTACCATCAATATTAAACGTTGCGCCCTGTCAACGTTATGCCTGAACGACTCTGGAAAGGAGTTCACATGGGCCGTCAAGAGATGCTCTTCAATCCAGTGATGGAAATAGTTAATGGAATAGAAAAGCCGGCGGTGCCGTACGTAGAAAACGAGGATCGAACGACTGATCCATATCTGTTTGACCTGGATCAGAATGACATACCTCTTTTCACGGATAAAAACATCAAGTTTGTCAACGGCATGGTTGAGAACGATTCGAATTACAACCAGACGGACAAAGAAAAAGTCCGCGATATATTCAAAGACATGTTTGTTGGCAGCGCGGATGAACGAATGGCGTGCATAGGAAGAGCGGTTTACGAAATCGACAATGAAAACTCGACCCATTTAACTGCTGTTGGTCGGCATAAGGTTGACGATCTCATGGAAAAGCTCAATATAAAGCCGACGGCCGTGAGAAAGCTTCCCGACGATGGCGAAGAGAAGACGATAACCGGCGGCGCACTTTTTACGGCCCAGATTATTGGCGGCATTGAGAATCTCAAGGAGCGATTAAGCGTAGGCGACGATCAGCTTGTCTTCGATATTTCGCATGCTTCGACAACCTATCTGAATGAGGCTCATGTGGCAGATGTCAACAAGAATAACTTCTCGTTTGCCACAAAGTTTTGCCATTGGACTTGCCAGTATTTGAAGTTGGGCGATAAGTATTGCATTTACGATAAAGTCGTTGCCAGCGTTCTCCCATATTTCGTTGATAACTATGCGAGCGGGGAGCTGGCTAGTTGGAAATGTTGCAGGATGAAGAGGGCAAAGGGGGCCAAGGGCGGTCAAGAACTCGTAAGTACAATCGAGAATTACAAAAAAGATGATGATGGATATACCAAGTATAGGAACTTGTACGACGCCGTTCTCGAGGGCATCAACAAATGGCGCTCTGAAAATAATCAGAATGGCGAAATTGGCTACCGCGAAGTTGACCGCTTAATTTGGTATTACTTCAAGGGCGCAAGTGGCAAGCGTATCAAGCAGGCTTTGGCTTCAATCGATTATTAGGGGTGCTAGCAAATATTGCATGAAATAGTCCTCGTCCTACCTTTTGGGCGAGGGCTATTTGTTCGTTTGGATATCGAGGCTATTTTCTGGCAGAATGCCTCGAAGGTTCTGGCCTGAGATGCGGATAACCTTGGTATCCTCCTCCGAGCCGCGCGTGGCTCGAGCCTCCATCGGTGGAATGCTGTGAATGCTGCGTTGCCGGAAGAGCTGGTGTCGTCACTGTTTGCCGCCTTTGAAGTCCCGCCCAAATGATTTATCATCGCGCGCGATGCCGATATATATCCAGCCAGCCGGGCTCTTTCTCTTTGTTGTCGGCGCACTCTTCTAGCAGGTCTTCTATCCGGTCCAGTTCGATCGCTTGCAAGGTCGCGCATCCTTCCGACAAGGGCTGCGTTGCTTTTCTCGCCCTGAACACAGGCGACAGCATCAGGTTCGTGTGTGCCCATCCGGCAAAGCAGCTGCCGTAGGGGATAGAGCCACATCTGATCTGCCCATCGCCATCGGGATACAGACAGTCCAATTTCGAGTTTGCTACCAGGCAATAGCAAGGTCCCGGCGCCCATGGCCGGCAGTCGATCTCAAGAGTGTCGCCCTTTCTGTACGGCGTGGGCAGGTCGACATATGCCCCCTTGAACCACGGGCCAAAGATTCCACCCACAATGCAGTCGAGCACCTCACCACATTCGCCCTCTTCTTCCCTGCAGATGTATTGAATTTCGCCGGCGGCATTGGCGTAGTAAGTGTAGTCTGGCTGCAGAAAGCCGTCGTATGGATACGAACAGCCTGGGTCGTTGGCAAGGTTGAACAGCTCAATCATCCAATACGAGGCCGACAGGTCTGTCATCCCGCTCCACTTTTCTGCATATGCCTTCATTGCCGCCAGAGCGTCCGCCCACGATGCCACGGGGAAGGGGCCATGCGTGATCGCAGATCCAACTTCGCTGTCGATAAAGCTAATTTCGCTGACAAGCAGCATTTTCTTGTTTCCGTCGACGGCCTTTAGCGCGTTCAGGCAATCATCGATGTAGTCGATAAAAATCTCTGGTCCGTACCAAGAAAAGGTTTCGTCTGACGGGCGGCGCTCGGCAGCAACCAGCCTGCTGAGCATCTCCCGTTTGCGGTAGATTTCTATCGACGCGCCACCGATGATTTGCGTGTAATGATCACCACTCAGGAGCTGCGGATTATGCAGCAAATGCTCTCGCAGCTCCGGAGATTCGATCAGGTTGATTATTTCTTCGTGCACGATAGTCTCCGAGTTGTTGGTGCGACTTCTTGTGGATTCGGACATGGTGGCCTTTATTCAAATAGCTGCGGATACTTTTCCTTGAGCGGTGCCTGATCCAGACGTAGCTCTTCCAAGTTGCGCTTTGCCTTGGACTCCATCCTTATGGTGTCGATAAACGCGATGAGTGAGTCGACATACAGGTCGCCGCGCAGGTAGGCCTGGGCGGCGATTAAAATTCGCTGCTCGTCTTCGAGTGGTTTGCGATAGTACTCAAGATTCAGGTAAAGCGGGTCTGGCTCGCCGATGTAGAGAGGAAACGTCTCGTTGTAGGTAATCGAGCAGCCAGTGGCACGCATGTTGCTGATATCCCCTGCATGGCGATAGTGCTCGAGGCGCTGCTGCGCATGATCAAGCCATTCGTCAGAACGGTCTGCCTGCCGAAGCTCCGCCTCAAGCTTTGTCCGGTCCCACGTGGGCAGATCGAACAACGTGAACGGCTCACGGGCACTGCCTTGCGGCGTCCAGACGATATCGCCGGTGTGGAACGGCGTGGGGATATCGACCCAGATGAACTCGAATGCGATCTCCCAATCGTTCTCAACGGGGCCGGCGGAAGGACAATAGACGGAAAGGGCCTCGCCTTTGCCGTTCACCATGAGCCAATCTTCCCGGTGATGTTCTTCGTCGGCATCGAGCGGGCACCGGGTGATGCGTACGCGTGCCTCTGGACGGCTCGCCAGTTCATCATCACCGCGCAACGCCTCGGCACATTTCTCATAACAGCTGAATGGCGCACCGAAGGCCCCACAAAGTTGCCCGTCGGGCACAATCTCCTCTTCATACTGATAAACGTAGCCCGTTCCACTCGTAAACGCACCGACGCACCGCTTGTTGTAATCGATTGTCCAGCGCAAAAAAGCATGGAAATCGGGGATGGCCGGCCTTCCAAGACCGACAAGGGTTGCCTCCAGCGAACAATTGGGCATTGTGTGTACGATCTCCTGCCAGGCTTCGCACTTCTGCTCGAGCGAGGCGGTTTTCGAAAACCAAACCAGATAGGCGGCTTCGACGGTGTCGGGCCGGAAATCGATGCTGCGCAGATGCTCCCGAATGTCCCGGGAGTCGACAAAATCTAAGATGTCCATGGTTAGCTCCTCTTTGTTTCGAATTGTGCCGGCGGGGCTAGCGTGTCATCGAACAGCTCCGGATAGCGGGTCTTGAGCCCGCCGTCTTCCCCTTCAAACCGCTCGGCTTTTTTCTTGACCAGCGCCTGCAGCTCGCGAAGACTTGATAGCGCAATAAGTGAGTCAAGACCCAGATTGCCGTCGAGATATGCCCGCACGCCGTACAGAATTCTCGCCTCCGGTTTGAGCGGGGTACGGCAGTATTCCATATCGAGAAGAAAACAACTCGGCTCTCCGATATAGACGGGGTACTCCAGGGGATATTCAATCTGACAGCCGTAGGCGTACATGTCGCTCGTATCGCCATTTTGCCGATGGTGCCTGAGCAGGTCATCGGCCTTTTTTGCAGCGCACTCCCTGTAAGTGGAAGGCGGCAGCTCATCCATGACCCGCTTCGTGGTCCATGTCTGCATATTGAGAAGCAGCATGGGATCGCCAGGGTCGCCATGACGACAAATGATGTCGCCGGCGTGGAATGGCGTCGGGATGTCAAACCACATCAGCTCAAAGGCAAAAGTGGGGTCTTCGCCCTCGCGTTCCATGTCGATGCAGCTCAGCTGGCAGTCCATGATTTCGCCTTTTGCGTTGGGCAAGAGTTTGTCGGCGGCATAGTGGCCATCGTCCGGATCGATCGGGCGGCGTGTTACTTCAATCGAGGTAGGATTCTCCTCCTCAAGCTCATTCCAGATTGCCTCGAAACATTTTTCGTAGCTGGTGTAGGGGCCATAATTGCATCCGCTCTCATGGGGACTTCCCGTCTTGTCCTCAAAGAAATACATGTGCTTGCCAGGCTGTTTGAACTGGGCGATTTTCTTGCGCTCCCATCTGATGACGTCGCGAAGAAAGACATGGAAGTTGGGGATATTGAACGTGCCGTATCGCCTGTTCATCGCACAATTGGGCATGTTTTCGAGAATCTTTTGCCAGGCCTCGATCTTCTGTTGCAGCGTCTTCTCGTTCGAATGGTCGACGATGAACGCTGCCTCGGGCGTGGTGGGCTCGTAGCCGATGTCCTTTAAGTGTTCCTTGATGTCGGGTGAGTCGAGAAACTCGAGAATGTCCGAACGTATGGCGTTGACGCCGGCTCCGGCCGATGTGCGGTATGGCTGCAGGCAGTCGTGTACGACCGATCCGTCCGACCATTGTTTGCCGTAGCTGGGGTCATCGTGCAGCTTTTTCGAGAGTTCGAGCATAAAGGAGCAATCATCGGGCAAGTCGCCGATATAACGTTCGGCGGTGTAGAGCGCAGAGGGCGTGAAGTCGTCGAGGAAGCCGTCCGTGAAATCCCTCAAGCGGAGATTGCCTTCCTCAACGCCGTAGATTTTGCTCGGATAGGCGCACCAAACCTGGCCTTTGAACGAACTATCGTAGTCGTCTTCGAGCACGATGGCGAAACGGGGACCGTGGTCGAAGGGCCGACTATCGATCTTGATGATGTCGCCGGGGGACCAGGGAGTGTAAAAGACCTCACCATTGGCGCAGAAGTGCTTGCTATTGTTCCACGGCAAGTGATCGATGCTTTGATGCGGAGTCCGCTGATTCCGGCGGTCGCTCAAAAAGACCAAATCGCCAGCCATGGTCGCGGCGAATATCAGCGAGGCTTGAGCGCGCGGGCGGTCGTGTAAGTCTTCGGCGGTATAGAGCTTAATCTGCCAGAATGATTCGGACCAATCTTCATCGGGGTCGTCATCGACGTATTGCTTCATGAGGGTTTGCGCAGCTCCCCATGAGGCAACGGGGAAGGGGCCGTCAAAGGTGTCGTGCCCGCGCTCCTCTTCACTGTAAAACATGCCGGAGACCAGCAAGATACCGTGGTCGCGGTCGGCGTTGTAAAGCATATCGAGCGCGCTGTTGAGCTGGTCAAGGCCGGAGTCAATCGCTTCAGCGTAATCCGATGAGACCTCTTTGCGAAGCTGCTCGAGCATGGCTCGTTTTTCGTCGAGCGTCTTGAGGGAGCCGCCGATGATTCTACAGAGGGAGCCATCTGCCATTCCCATGTGTTTGAACATATGAACACGCAGCTCATCGTCCTTGATGCAACTGCAAACGAGCTCCCTGCCGGCATCGGTGATCACGGTATCTGCTTTGCTGTCCATAGCAACCTCCAATTCGGTCGTTGCCGTTAGCATCCACCAGAGGTTGTGATTTTTAGTCCCATTAACGGGTCTGATATGAATCTCACGTCAAACATACTTCTGGAAATGCACTGGTACATGGGTGTGCGCGTACTGAAAGGATTGCCATGGAGAATATGATGCTGGATCTTGTGACGAATAGCGCCGGTATGGCGGAGGCCTGGGAGGACGCATTTAGGGGCTACAGAGGCATTGCGGTGCATTGCTGTGATTTTAAGGCGTTTGTCGAGCAGCAGCCTGAAATCGATGCCGTCGTATCGCCGGCGAACTCATATGGCTTGATGGATGGTAATTACGACCTAGCGATAACCGATAAGTATGGACCGGAGCTTGCCGAACGAGTGCGAACGGTTATTATGGAGCGGTTTTACGGAGAGCAGCCGGTTGGTACGAGCTTTTCAGTTCCAATTCCCGGGCACGAGGACATTCTGCTCATACACACTCCGACCATGCGGGTCCCCACTCCCATCGTTGACCCTTTGGTTGTCTATCAATGCATGAGGACAACGCTTATAGAGGCGATGCGAACTTCGCGTCAGCGAATCGTGGTTCCCGCGTTCGGCGGAGCGTGCGGATTTCTTCCGTTCAAGAAAATAGCCATGCTCATGTGGGAGGCCTATCTTCAAATCGCTGAACCGCCCGCAGAAATCACTTGGGAATACGCATGGTCGCGCAATTTGGAGGAATGGTATCGCTGACGTACCGATAAACAGCATATCGAAGCGTAACAGAAGGGGTCGCCGCCGCTAGGGCGTCGACCCCTTAATCCTAGCAACCGGTACTATCTCCCTTTAGCAAAGGGTCTATCGTCGCATCGAACAGCTCCGGGTAGCGATCCTTGAGCCAACTGTCTGCGTCCTCGAATCCGCGTGCCTTTTTCTCCGCCAGCGCCTGTAGCTCGCATGCGCTGGCCATCGCGGCGAGTGAGTCAACCGCCAGGTCGCCTTTGACATATGCCCTGACGCCGTAAAGGATTCGCTCCTCCGACTTGAGCGGCTTGCGGTAATAGTCGATGTCCAAAAGAAAGTCCTCAGGCTCCCCAATGTAGAAGGGGAAATGCAAGGCGGATGAGACTTGGCAGCCGTACGCGTACATGTCGCTGGTGTCGCCGTCATATCGGTGCCAGCGCAATAGCTTGTCGGCCTTTTGAACGAGGCGCTCTTTGTAGACGGAGGAGGCCAGCTCTTTGTCGACTCGTTCGGATCCCCAAGTTTGCAGGTCAAACAGCACCATCGGCTCGTCGGGGCGTTGGAGGTTGCAGACGATGTCTCCGGCATGGAAGGGCGTTGGGATATCAAACCACATGTCCTCGAAATCGCTGGCGGTGCCCGCCTCGTCCCACTCGCTTTTGTTGCGGTAATCGCAAGACATTACTTCGCCGTTCGCATTGAGTAAGACCATGTCGTCGGCATAGTGGTCTTCGTCCGGGTCGATGGGACGACGAGTGATCCTGATGGCTTTGGGATCGTCACCGTCGAGCTCTTTCCAGATTGCATCGAAGCACTTTTGATAACTGCTGTACGGGCCGTAAAGACAGCCGCCCTGCCCGCGCCGGTCCCATGAGTAGTCCTCTAAGAAATACAGACTCTTGCCGTCCGTCCTTATAAAGTGTGCGAGTTTTCGTTGCTCCTGCCTGATGACATTGTGCAGAAAGGCATGGAAGTCCGGGATGTTGACCGTGTCGTTTCTGCGGCTCATGGTGCAATTGGGCATATTATCGATGATCTTTTGCCATCCTTCGAGCTTTTGCTGCAGCGTCGCTTTATGTGAGCAATTGACGATGAAAGCCGCTACGGGCGTGGTGAGCTCGTAGTCGATTCGTTGAAGATGCTCCTTAATGCTGCGCGAGTCCAAAAACTCAAAGATGCCCGGACGAATATCCAGCTCGCTTTGGCTGGTAGGCTTGCGATACGGCTGTAGGCAATCGTGTCCGACCGAGCCTTCGGACCACTGCTTGCCGTAGTCAGGGTTGTCGTGCAGCTTCTGCGAAAGCTCGAGCATAAAAGCGCAGTCGTCCGGCAGGTCGCCGGTGTAGCGCTCGGCGGTGTAGAGGGCAGAGGGGATGAAGGGGTCCAAGAGGCTGTCGCTATAGGTGCCGGATGAAAGCGAACCCTCCTTAACGCCGTAATCTTTGCTAGGACCTGCGCACCAGATCTGTCCCCGGAGCGTGTGTTCGTAGTCGTTTTCGAGCACAATGGCAAAGCGAGGCCCATGATCGAAGGGGCGACCGTCGATTTTGAGGATGTCGCCCGGTACCCACGGCGTATAGATGGGTTCGTTGCTGTCGCAGAACCGTCTGCTATCGTTTCTCCAGGCGCTTTCGACACACGATTTGCGAGTGCGGTGATTGCGCAGATCGCGGAGGAATATGAGCTCGCCGTCCTTGGTTGCCGCAAACGACAGAGTGGGCTGCGCCGTTTGATGCTCGTGCAGGTCTTCCGAGGTGTAGAGATCGACCTGCCAGAATGATTCGGACCAGTCGTCTTCGGGATACTCCTCGATGTAGCGCTTCATGAGGTTTTGCGCGGCTTCCCACGATGCGGTGGGGAAGGGGCCATCGAAGGTGTCGGTCCCGCGTTCCTCCTCGCAGTAGCAAATGGCAGAGAGAAGAAGGATGCCGCGGTCGCGTTCGACGTTGTCGAGCATTTTAAGCGCGCTGTTGAGCTGGGTGAGATGCGAATCGATATCTTCGGTCAGCTCCGACGAAACCTCCTTGCGAAGTTGCTCGAGCATGGCGCGTTTTTTGTCAAGTGTCTTCAGCGACCCGGCGATGATCGGCGCTGGCCAGTATAAGTATTTGCGCATGTGGTCTCGCAGCTCTTGGCTTTTGATGCAGCTGAGGACAAGGTCCTTGCCGGTATCGCTGATGCTATCGTTTGCCTGGTTGTTCATGTCGGCCTCCTTATCGATCGTTACCGGCATGATGCGACAGATACGGGGGCTGTCGGTCCCATTAACGGGACCAAGTGGCGGCTCGATGTGACAAAGGGACTGCCCTTTCGTCACATCCCAAATATTGCCTTTACGTGTTGATGCACACGGTGTGCAATAATACTCGCACTGTGC
>CAMQPJ010000011.1 GCA_947003675.1 uncultured Collinsella sp.
GGAGCTACGCCGAGCGCAAGGGCTACTCGGGCACCGCGGTCTTTAGCCGCCAGGAACCGCTGCGCGTGCTGCGCGCCGATGCGCTGCTGCCCCACGCCGGCGAGGGCGAGGCGGCCGAGCTCGTCGCCCAAGCCGCAACCGAGGGCCGCGTCTGCGCACTCGAGTTCGACAGGTTTTGGTTTGTGGATGTTTACACGCCTAACGCCCAAAATGAGCTCGCGCGCATCGATGTGCGCATGGCCTGGGACGATGCCTATCGTGGCTTTTTGAGCGCACTAGAGCGCGAGACCGGAAAGCCCGTAGTGACCTGTGGCGACTTTAACGTGGCTCACGAGGAGATCGACCTTAAGAACCCCAAGTCCAACCGCGGCAACGCAGGCTTTTCGGACGAGGAGCGCGGCAAGTTTACCGAGCTGCTCGACGCCGGTTTTACCGACACCTGGCGCGCAGCCAATCCGGACGTCGAGGGCGTCTACAGCTGGTGGAGCTACCGCTTTAATGCCCGCAAGAACAACGCAGGCTGGCGCATCGACTACTTCCTGGTAAGCGACGCAATCGCCGGCAACGTGCGCGACGCCGGCATCCGCGGCGACATCTTCGGCAGCGACCACTGCCCCGTCACCCTCACCCTAGAGCTCTAGCCCCCAAATGATCCCCTGGGGACGGAGGAAAACAAATCATTTTGGCTCTCCGAGGACACCTGCGTAATACATCTGCCGCGAAAAGCGCCCATCTACTACGTTTAAGTCACTACCCCCAACCACAGCGAACAACGCAAAAAGAAAACCGCAGGTAGAAAGCCTGCGGTTTTTCATAAAACGCGGTTGTGTTTGGGGGTGTCGGGCCAAACGTAGTAGATAGGCCGATTCCGTGGCGGGCGGGTTCAGCTGATTCCCCGGGGATGTCTGGAGACGGAAGAAAACGGATCAATTTGGCTCTTGAGGGCCACGATGCCCGTCATATCAGCCGGCCATTCCAAAACTATGCCGGTTTACGGGGCTGAATCGCAAACCCCCAACCATACGCAATTCCGAAATAATAAAACCGCAGGTAAACGGCTTGCTCTATTTCAAAAATAGCCGGTATGGTCTGCCTGTGCCAATCTGGCCCCGTAAACCGGCATAGTTTTGAAATGGCACTTCGGCAGTATTGATTCCCACCCCAGCGTAACCAGCCCTACAGCCCGTATTTCACGACGACTCGGTTGATGCGGCGACACCAGGGCTTGTACAGGGCGGCCAAAAACACGCAGGTCGCGAGTCCGTGCGTGATATCAAACGGCACCGCCGTGGCAAGACGCGCCACGGCACCCGCCCACGTAAGCGGCTGAACAAAACCGATAATGTCGTACGCGTTGATCACCACGCCGTACAGCAGACCCGAGGCAAAGCCGTACGCCATCAGCGCCGGCATGCGCACGGTTCCATCCGCGCGGTCAAACGCACTGGCATGCGCCAGCGCACCGCCGACGTAGCCCACCAGACCCCAGGCATACATCTGCCACGGCGTCCACATGCCCTGTCCAAAAAAGAAATTGCTGGTCAGTGCTGCCAACGCGCCGACCATGAAGCCGTTACGTCGACCCAACGTCGCCCCCGCGATAATAGCGATGGCGCTCACGGGTTTAAAGTCGGGAATGGGGCCGAACAAGATGCGCCCCGCCGCGGCCAGTGCCGCCAACACCAGCGTGGGCATAATCTGGCGCAGGCCCGGTCGCGACGCCTCGTAGCCCGCAAAGAACAGCGCGAGCACGAGCGCCACCACAATCAGCATGGCAAGCGCCGCCTGCTCAACGCCTGCCAGCAACGCCGCGGCCATTACCGCCGGCACCGCCAACAGCAGCGGAATCTCCAGTTTTGCAAGCAGGCGCAAGCCGCGATAATCCGCCATTCCATCACGCCCTATAAAACACGTTGTCGGCAAAGAAATCTGCCGGCGGCTCCATACAGGCAATTTCGCCGTCGAACATCATGGCAATGTCGTCGGCAACCTGCTCGGCGAAGTCCAGGTCGTGCGTGGCCATGATGACGGTGCCGCCAGCCTTCGCATGGTCACGCAGGGCGTGAGCGATGATGCGACGGCTGGCCAGGTCCAAGCCCTTCGTGGGCTCGTCAAGCAACAGCAGCTCCGGACCAATCAGCAGCAGCTTTGCCAACGCAAGCAGCTGGCGCTGACCGCCCGAAAGATCGTACGGGTGACGCGTCTCCAAGCCCGCCAGGCCCAGGCGCGCTGTCTGCTCCTGTGCTGCGGCCTCGTCGTATCCGCAGGTCGAAGCCCATTCCATCAGCTCGTCGTGCACTGTCTCGGCGACCAGCAGGGCCTTGGGGTTCTGCGGCAGCAGCGCCGCCGAAGCCGCCCCGCGCACCATGCGCCCACGCTGCAGCTTGGCGGTCTTGGCCAGTACCGAAAGCATCGTCGACTTGCCACAGCCGTTACCGCCCACAATCGCATGCACCGCGCCGGCAGAAAACGTCACGTCGAGCCCGCGCAGCACCCAACCGGACACACGGTCGTAGCGAAACCAGCCTTCCGACAGAGTGGCAGCCGACCCGGCGTGCATTTTTGGGAGTATTCTGCGTCCACCGGCACGCGATGGCACCCCCAAGTCGTCCTGCGACAGTATTTGCGCCTCAAATTCACCCGATTTGTCCGATTTCAGTCCCTTTTTTGCACCCGGAGCGCCTGCGCGCGGGTCCAAAGAGCCCAGCTGGCCGCTGACGCTGTTGAAAACTCCGTTTTTTGCACGCCGCGAGGCACCCCACCCTGGCACCTCGCCAGAAAACAGCCCTTCACGATGCCCCAAGGAGGCAATGTCAGCGACCTCGCACACGCGACCGTCTTCAATTCGGTACGCGCACGTCGCATACTCGAGCATCGGGCGCGGCTGGTGCGTCGCCACAACAACCGTACAGCCCAGCTCTCGGTTCACGCGAAACAGCGCATGCAGGAAGTTTTTCTCGGCAACGAGATCGAGTTGGGACGTGGGCTCGTCGAGTAGCAGCACGCGCGGACGCAGCGCCAGGACGGCAGCAAGCGACAGCAGCTGCTTGCGGCCACCCGAAAGCGTATCGGTATCGCGGTGGAGCCAGTCCTCCAACCCAAAGAAATAGCTGGTCTCGGCCACGCGGCGGCGTATCTCGTCGCGCGGCATGCCTAAGTTTTCCAGACCAAACGCCATCTCGTGCCACACGCTTTCGCAAACGATCTGGTTCTCGGGGTCCTGAAACACATAGCCCACGCGCTCCGCAGACGCCCGGACGTCCATACCGGCGACGCTCTCGCCCAGCACGCGCAGCTCTCCAGCGCATTCGCCCGTCGGCGAAATCTCGGGCTTGAGCAGTGAGAGCAGCGTTGACTTACCCGACCCAGTACCACCCACCAGCAGTGCAAACGCACCTTGGGGAACAGACCAGTCGAGCCCGTCGAGCACCGGCGCCTCAGCCCCGGGGTAGGTAAAGCTCAGGCCCCGCACCTCAATCGCAGGCACATCGGAGCCGCACGCCCCGCCCGTTACCGAGCAGCTATTCAACCGGGTCATCAGCCAAACCTCTTCTCGTCAATCGCGTGCAACACACAGGGCAGCACCATCCAAGCCGCGTACACAATATAGCCAGGCCACGGCGCCGGCACCGAAAGCTGAGGGTAAAACGAATACTGCGTTGTCGCGGCCCACGCCACCGCAACCGCAGCAGCGCCAAACAGCGCAAGCCCCACCAGCGCGGCAACGTCGGCGCGCCCCAGCCGATACCGCGCATACGTCGTGCGACGCGCCGCGGCACCCCATCCGCGCGAGCGCATGGCGTCGGCGCGCTCCAGCGAATCCTCCATGCCCCAGCCCATCAGCACGCTCGAGGCCCGCAAGCGCGAGCGCACGGGGTCGGCCGGCGCGCGCCCCGGCACATCGATCGCGTCCTGCACCGCCAGCACCGTGCGGCCGCGGCGCAAAAACTGCGGGATAAGCCGCATGCACATCGAGATCATGAGCGCGAGCACCGGCGCGGCGTTACCCAGCAACGCGAGCACCTTGTCGTATTCGAGCATCGACGCCGCAGCCTCAAACCACAGCACGCTCGCCACAAACAGCCCGCCCATACACAGGCCGTATACCATGCTCTCCAAATACACTGCGCGCATGCCGATGCGGAACACCTCCGTCGAGCCCGAGGCGCTAAACAGCGGATTCACCAACGAGATAATCAAAATCACCGGCAGCTGCCAGCGAAGCGCGCTCAGCGTGCGAGCAGCCCCGCGGGTCGCAAAGCCGTATGCCAGCCCGCCCGCGAGCGACAGCGCGATCAGCACCGGTTGCATCGAGAACATGGTGAGCCCCAGCGTTAGCGCCATGTAGAGTGCAGGTACCGCCGGGTGCGACATCGAGAATGCCGCAACGGGCTCGATGGCCGACCTCTCTCGCATATTGTCCACGGGCACCCCGCCCTCTCACCCAAATACCAACGCCGCAGTGCAGCAAACACCGCATAAGCAGCGCAACCGACGCGCCGGAACCACAAACCCAGCCGCCGCGGCCCAAACGTTACGCGCTCATCATATGCCTGCGGTATCATATTGCGCCGTGTATCGTTTCCAAACACACGTCTCTATAACGTAACAGGAGATCACATGGACGCAACCGCAATTATCCTCGCTGCCGGCGAGGGCACCCGCATGAAGTCGAACCACTGCAAGGTTTCGCACAAGATCCTGGGTAAGCCCATGGTTCAGTGGATCGTCGACGCCACCATCAAGGCCGGCTGCAGCCGCGTCGTGGTCGTCATCGGCAGCCACGCCGACGAGATGCGCGCCCTTATCGACGGCGCCTACGCCAACAGCGCCACCAAGGTCGAGTGCGTCGAGCAGACCGAGCGCCTGGGCACCGGTCACGCCGTGAAGGTCGCGCTCGAGGCCTGCGGCATCACGCAAGGCCCCGTCGTCGTGCTCAACGGCGACTTGCCGCTCATCACCGCCGACACCGTCGCCAAGTTCGCGCAGACCGTCGCTACCGGCGAGCTCGCCTGCACCGTCATGACCATGACCCCGCCCGATCCTTTCGGCTACGGCCGCATCAAGCTGGGCGCCGATGGTCAGATCGAGCGCATCATCGAGCAGAAGGACTGCACGCCCGAGCAGGCCGCCACGCTGCTGGAGTGCAACGCCGGCTGCTACGCCTTCGACGGCGCGCAGCTCGCCGCCCACATTGACGAGATCGGTAACGACAACGCGCAGTCCGAGTACTACCTGCCCGACATGCTCGAGATCCTCAAGGGTCACGGCCAGGCAGTCTCCATCTTCCACTGCGATGACTACCGCGACGGCCTGGGCGTCAACAGCCGCATCCAGCTCGCGCAGCTCACCGCCATCGCGCGCGACCGCATCAACGAGCACTGGATGGCCGAGGGCGTCACCTTCATCGACCCCACGCAGGCTTGGATCGGCCCCGACGCCACCATCGGCCGCGACACCGTCGTGTGGCCGCAGACGCATCTGATCGGCCACGTCACCGTGGGCGAAGAGTGCCAGCTCGGCCCCAACAGCCGTCTCACCGACACCACCGTCGGCAGCGGCTGCATCATCGATGAGACCATCGCCATCGAGGCCGTCATCGAGAACGGCGTCGACTGCGGCCCGCGCGCCTACTTGCGCCCGGGCACCCACATGCTCGACGGCTCCAAGGCCGGTACGCACGTGGAGATCAAGAAGTCCACGATCGGCGAGGGTTCCAAGGTGCCCCACCTGTCCTACATCGGCGACACCACCATGGGCTCCGGCGTCAACGTGGGCGCGGGCTCCATCACCTGCAACTACGATGGCGTACACAAGCACAAGACCGTCATCGGCAAGGATGCCTTCATCGGCTCCGACACCATGATGGTCGCGCCCGCCCAGATTGGCGACGGCGCGCTCGTGGCCGCCGGCTCCGTCATCACCGAGCCGGTCCCGGCCGACGCACTCGGTCTGGGCCGCGCCCGTCAGGTAAATATTGAGGGCTGGGCCGCCGATTATCGCCGCCGTCTGCACGAGGACGACGAGGCATAACGTTTCGCCAAGCACAAAAGGAGCTGTTCCCACGGGGACGGCTCCTTTTTCTATCGTGACCTGCGCGACCGGATGAGTGGTCGGTTCGTGTCCGTTGACGGTAAAGACGTTATCAAGACCCGATTAACCCCGCAGCACGGTTACAATGCAAAAAGGCATCTATATGGCATTCGATGTATAAAGGAGAAGGGTAATGCCGATTAATGATCCCGAGAAGTCGGAGAATATGCGCAAGTCCATCCGCGTGTATTCCGGTTCCTCCAACCGTCCCCTCGCTCAGAAGATCGCTGAGTACCTTGGGGTCGAGCTTTCGGGCCTTACGCTAAAGCAGTTCGCCAACGGTGAGATTTACGCCCGCTACGACGAGACCGTCCGCGGCGCCGACGTCTTCCTGATTCAGTCCGTAGCCGGCGGCAACGTCAACGACATGCTCATGGAGCTGCTCATCGCCACCGACGCTGCCAAGCGCGCATCCGCCCGCTCCATCACCGCCGTCATCACCCACTACGGCTATGCCCGCCAGGACCGCAAGGCCGGCCCGCGCGAGCCCATCACCGCCCGCCTCGTCGCCAACCTGCTCGAGCGCGCTGGCGTCAACCGCATCATCACCCTCGACCTGCACCAGGGCCAGATTCAGGGCTTCTTCGATATCCCGGTTAACCACCTGTCCGCGCTGCCGCTGTTTGGCCAGTACTATAACGACATGCACTTCGACACCGACAACCTGGTTGTCGTCTCCCCCGATGTGGGCCGCGCCAAGGCCGCCAAGAAGCTGTCCGACATGCTCGGCTGCGACCTGGCCATCGCCCACAAGGGCCGTCCGCGCCACAACGCCGCCGAGGTCATGGGCATCATCGGTGACATCAAGGGCAAGACCTGCATCATCAACGACGACATGATCGACACCGCTGGCACCCTGTGCGCCAACGTCAAGGAGCTCAAGGCTATGGGCGCTGGCGATATCTACGTCTGCGCCACCCACGGCATCTTCTCCGGTCCGGCCATCGAGCGTCTGAACGACGCCCCGATCGTCGAGTGCCTCGTCACCGACGCCATTCCCGTTGAGGTCGGCGGCAAGATCAAGACCATCTCGGTCGCCGAGGAGTTCGCTCAGGCCATCTCCGCCGTTTACCACGAGGAGCCCGTCTCCACGCTCGTCGGCGGCGACTTCGCGCTGTAGTCGCTCGACCCTCGCATCCCTCCGGAAGCCCCGGTCACGCCTGCGGGGTTATCACGCGAACGTCCTCGCCGCTTTGCGGCTGCGGGATGTTCGCTTTGATAACCCCTCCCGGCGTGTCCGGGGCTTCCTGCTGTCTCGGGGCAGCTGTTTTCTGAAATGACTTTGCTGCAACCTTTCCTCGCCTTCGGCGGGCGTGGTAGCCTTTGTCGTTGATTGAACTATTTACGTAACGGAGGACAAATATGGCAGCTGCACAGCCGCTTAAGATTCGCATGGTTGCCGGGCTTGGCAACCCTGGCGATGAGTATGCCGAGACCCGCCACAACGCCGGCTTTAAGGCAATCGACAAGCTGGCCCGTCAGGCCGGCGTCACGTACTGGAAAAACCAGGCAGGCGCCGAAATCGCGCTCATCAATATCAACGATGCCGAGGAAGAGGGCGGCAAGCGCCAAATCGTGCTGGTCAAGCCGCAGTCGTATATGAATACCTCGGGTGGCCCCATCTCCAAGCTCTGCCGCGAGTACAAGATCAAGGCCGAGGAGCTGCTCGTGATTCACGACGAGCTCGATATTCCCGCCGGCGACGTACGTGTTAAGGTGGGCGGTGGCCACGCCGGCCACAACGGCCTGCGCTCCATCATCGACAAGATGGGCAGCCGCGACTTTAGTCGCATCCGCACCGGCATCGGCAACCCTCCCGGCAAGATGGCCGTGGCAGACTATGTGCTCAAGCAGCTGCGCGCCCGCGAGGCCGAGAATTTCCAGGACACCTGCGCCCGCGCCGCAGATGCCGCCGGTTTGGCCATCGTCCACGGCGTAATCTACGCCCGCGATCACGTAAACGGCGCCGCTTCCGCCAACGGCAAACACTAAAACCTACCATTTAGGGATGTTTATTTTGGCAGGTTTTATATGCGGAAACGCCGCGGCAGCCGCGTCGCAATAAACCCTGTGCCGCCATACATACGCAACGCCCCAAAGGGGGCCGGCCTCAACGAAGCGCGAGGCCGGCCCCCTTTGCCGTTTTGCCTGATAAAACCTGCCAAAATAAACCTGTCCCTAAATGGCAGGTCACTTTTCCCGCCTGCCAAAGACACACGTAAGCGACATGTCCATGAGGGTATAATTTGCACCGTATGTCTGCACAACGCCTGTGCGCGTACGGTTTTATTCGGGCTACCGTCCATTTCCGTGGAGGCACGGTTCGGCGGCCCTAACAAGAGAGGGGTTCTATGTATAAGATCCTGGAGAAGACGCAGTTCTCGGAGAAGGTGTTCAAGTTCCGCATCGAGGCGCCCGCAATCGCCAAGCATGCGCACGCTGGACAGTTCCTCATGGTTCGCGCCAACGAGACGGGCGAGCGCGTCCCGTTTACCCTGGCCGGCTGGAACGGTGACGAGGGCTGGGTCGAGTTCATCTTCATGGTGATCGGCAAGACCACCGAGATGCTGTCCACCTACGAGGCCGGCGAGTCGCTGCGCGACGTCGTGGGCCCGCTGGGCGTTCCCACCGAGATGGCCGAGGGCCCCTGCGCCGTCATTGGCGGCGGCGTCGGCCTGGCAATTGCCTTCCCGGTCGCCAAGCACCTGGTCGAGACCGGTCACGAGGTGCACGCCATCATGGGCGCCCGCACCAAGGACCTCCTGCTCATGGAGGACCAGTTCCGCGAGCTCCTCGACGAGGACCACATCCACATCACTACCGATGACGGTTCCTACGGCGAGCAGGGCGTTGTCACCGCTCCGCTGGAGCGCCTGCTGCAGGACAAGGCCGTGAGCCAGGTCTTCTGCGTCGGCCCCGTTCCGATGATGAAGTTCTCGACCCTCACCGCCCAGAAGTACGACACCCCCATCACCGCGTCGCTCAACCCCATCATGGTTGACGGCACCGGCATGTGCGGCTGCTGCCGCGTCGAGGTGGGCGGCGTGACCAAGTTCGCTTGCGTCGACGGCCCCGACTTCGATGCCACCCTGGTCGACTGGGATGACCTTCGTGCCCGCCAGGCCGCTTACCGTTCCGAAGAGGGCGAGTCCCTCAAGGCCTATGAGGAAAAGAGCTGCGCATGCCACTAGTTAACGGTCGTTTCGTTGCCGATATGAAGTCGCCCCGCACCCCCGATAACGAGGAGCCGGCTGCCGAGCGCGCCTGCGACTTCCGCCCCGTCGACAAGGGCTTCACCGAGGAGATGGCGCTGGCCGAGGCCGAGCGCTGCCTCAACTGCAAGAAGCCGTTCTGTGTTGAGGGCTGCCCCGTCAACATCAACATTCCCCGCTTTATCGAGCAGATCCGCGCGAAGGACTTCGGCGGCGCTCTCGATACCATCCGCGAGGACTCCATGCTTCCCGCCATCTGCGGCCGCGTCTGCCCGCAGGAGAACCAGTGCGAGGGCAAGTGCATCCGTGGTAAGAAGTCCGAGCCCGTGGCCATCGGCCAGCTCGAGCGCTTCCTGGGTGACCGCCCCGAACTCGCCTCCACGCCCAAGATGGCCCCCAAGAACGGCAAGAAGGTCGCCGTCGTCGGCTCCGGCCCGTCCGGCATCACCTGCGCCGGCGAGCTCGCCCGTAACGGCTTTGACGTTACCGTCTTCGAGGCATTCTTCACCGGTGGCGGCGTGCTGGTCTACGGCATCCCCGAGTTCCGTCTGCCCAAGGCAGTCGTCAAGCGCGAGATTGACGGCCTGGAGGACATGGGCGTCAAGTTTGAGTACAACTCCGTCGTGGGCAACATGGCCACAGCCGAGGAGCTGTTCGAGCAGGGCTTCGACGCCATCTACGTTGCGACCGGCGCTGGCCTGCCCAAGTTCCTCAACGTCCCCGGCGAGAACCTGCCCAACGTCTTCTTCGCGAACGAGTACCTCACCCGCGTGAACCTGATGAAGGCCAACAAGTTCCCCGAGTACGACACCCCCACCAAGCACGGCAAGAACGTCGTTGTCTTTGGTGGCGGCAACGTGGCTATGGACGCCGTCCGTACCGCCAAGCGCCTGGGCGCCGAGCACGCCATTATCGCCTACCGTCGTACCGAGGATGAGATGCCTTGCCGTCGTGCCGAGCTGCACCACGCCAAGGCCGAGGGCGTCGAGGTTCTGCCGCTCGTCTCCCCGCTCGAGTTTGTCGCTGGCGAGGACGGCTCCGTGTGCGCCGTCAAGGTCCAGAAGATGGAGCTCGGCGAGCCCGACGAATCCGGCCGTCGTCGCCCGGTGCCCATCGAGGGCGCCATCGAGGAGATCCCCTGCGACGTCGCGATCTCGGCTATCGGCACCAACGCCAACCCCTTCGCAAAGAAGATCGGCGGCAAGATGGAGCTCAACAAGTGGGGCTACATCGTTGCCGACGAGGAGACCGGCCAGACCACCGATCCCCGTATCTGGGCCGGCGGCGACATCGTCACCGGTGCCGCTACGGTCATTCTGGCGATGGGCGCCGGCAAGAAGGCCGCTGCCTCCATCACCAAGAGCCTGCTGGGCGAGTAATCACCCTCAGCGCTAGCCATCAAACGGCAAAGTCCCCGTCGAGCACACGCCCGGCGGGGACTTTTTCTATGCCGGCCGCCCCGACCACCACGATGGGGACAGGCACCTTTGTGGTGGTCGGGGACTTGGCCGGCGAACCAATTCCGACGTTTGCCTCAATCTGTAACACCTGGAGCCCGTTGAGCCTTGCAGTTGTTACAGATCGAGATATTGCTCCAGCCGCCCCCGCTTTGTCTCAATCTGTAACAGTTAGAGGGCAAATTCCTCGCTACGTGTTACAGATCAAGACGTTAGGTTGGCGGCCGAACGGTTCATCTAAATCTGTAACAGTTAGAGCCTTTTTCGCTGGCCTGGTGTTACAAATCGAGATTTTGCAAAAGCCGAGGATAGGCACTGCCGCCAAGGCCTTCCCCTCGGCCTAAAACAAAAACCACCACAAAGGTTCCTGTCCCCCTTGTGGTGGTTTTGATCGGTTAGCCTTCGAGTTGGGCCACCTTGTAGCGGTAGGCTGCGGCGATGACGTCCTTGCAGCCTTCGCGGCCCAGCTTGGCGCGGTTAACGACGATGTCTTTACCGCTCGTCATCTTCCACTTTCCGGCACTGTAGCGCTTATAGAACGCCTCGCGCGCCTTCTGCTGCTGTTTGACCAGCTTGGCGCCCTTCTTTTTGTTAAGGCCACGCTTCTTGCGCACAATCTCGACGCGGTCCTCAAAGGGTGCGGTCACCAACACGGCAATGTGGTTGGGGTTGTTGCGCAGCAGGTAATCGGACAGACGGCCTTCGATAATGCAACTCTCGGTCTCGCCCAGATCCAAAATCACCTGGCTCATCTTTTGGAACAACTTATCCGAGTACGAACGCGCATCGTAGCGGTCGGGCAGAAACGCCATGTTCTCCACGGCCAGACGCTCATCATAGGCGGCCATCTTATCGAGCGACTCGCCCGCGCGCAGCGACGCACGTACCAGCAGCTCGTTATCGTACAGCGGAATCCCCAACTCGTCGGCAAGCATGCGGCCAATCTCGTGGCCCTCGGCACCAAAGTCGCGCGCGATGGTAATGACCACAGGACTCTTCTTGTTCTCCAGATCGCTCATCGCGATTCCTTTCTAACAGATGAGAAAAAGGCTGTCTATCGCCTTTTCTCACGATAGCGTACCAGGGAAAGCCAGGCTATGCGGCCACGATGCGACGTTGATATGCCCTCACCAGCAACGAGATGCCAAAGTTGAGCACAAAGTACATCGCAAACACCAGGCCGTAGAGCATAAGAACCTGCGACAGGTCAATCGCGTGGGCCATCACGACATTTGCCGTGTACATGAGCTCGGCCACGTTAATGCCCGAAAGATACGAGCTGTCCTTAATGACGGTCGTGCACTGGCTAAACAGCGCCGGAATGATCGTCTTAAACGTCTGCGGCAGAATGATGTAGCACATGGTGGCAAAGAAGCCAAAGCCCTGGCTCTGCGCTGCCTCAAACTGGCCGCGCGGAATCGAGTTGAGACCGCCGCGCACAATCTCGGCCATAACGGCGCTGGTAAACAGCGTAAAGGCGATGGTCGAAATCACAATGTCCAAACCCTGCACCGTAAAGTAGATAAAAAGGATCCACAGCAGGTTTGGCGTGCAACGGAACAGCTCGATATAGGCGCTCACCAAAATACGAAACGGGCGGGGCGCATAGCTTTTAACGAGCGCCAGCACCGTGCCAAAGATGAGCGAGAAAAAGATCGACAGCGCCGAGATCTCGATTGTCTTAACAAAGCCGCCCCAAATGTAGAGCAGGTTGGTCGCGTTGAAGATTTCCATGCGCTAGGCCTCCTCTACGTTGTCGAGCCCCAGCTCGGCCAGGCTCACGCCGCGCGGACGCTCCTTGGAGCGGCGCTCGAGCCACTGCACCAGCATGGCGAGCGGAAAGCAGATGATGAAGTACATAAGGCAGCAGACGATGTATCCCTGCAGGTAACCGTACAGACTCACAAAGTTGTCGGAACGGTACATAAGGTCGCCGCCGGCCACAAGCGCCAGCACCGACGTGTTCTTGACCAGGTTGAGTGCCTGGTTACACAGCGGCGGCAGAATGATCTTGAATGTCTGGGGCAGCACGATGTACCAGTACGCCTGCGCACGGGTGAAGCCCTGGCTCTGGGCCGCCTCCATCTGACCGCGCGGAACCGCCTCGATACCAGTGCGGATGACCTCCGAAATGTAGGCCGCGTGATACAGGCCCACACCCAAGAAGCCCAGCACGAACGGCGCGATGCGCACCGGCTGATCGGCACCGGTTATGGCCTGCAAAAACTGCGGACCGGCCAT
Source organism: uncultured Collinsella sp. (assembly GCA_947003675.1). Taxonomy (GTDB): domain Bacteria; phylum Actinomycetota; class Coriobacteriia; order Coriobacteriales; family Coriobacteriaceae; genus Collinsella. The sequence continues at coordinate 13,004 of CAMQPJ010000011.1, forward strand.
GTACATAAAGAGCACCTGTACGGGCAACGGAGTGTTCTGGTAAAACTCCACGTACACGCGGCTTATGGCGCGCAGCACGCGCGAACGAGTGGTAGAGAACACGCCCAGCAGCGTGCCCAGCACCAGCGACAGCAGCAGGCCGGCAACGACCACCTGCAGCGTCACGCCAAAGCCCTCCCAGAAGGGCCCCATGTTTTGGAATGTCGTCGACCAACGGTCGGCGTCAAATAATCCTTCGAGCATTTGATTCCTTCCTTGGACGATGCGCCTATACAAGACCCCAGGTCTTGACCTCTTGGTCGAGCCAGCCGTCGGCCAGGCGATCGCAAATCACCTGATCGACCACGGCCGAAAGGTCGCAGCCCTTCTTGGTCGCCACGCCGTAGCCCTGCTCACCAAACTTGACCTCGGGCTGCAGCAGCTCAACGGTCTCGTTCATGTAACCGGCCAGCGTGGAGCGGTCCATGGCAAAGACGTCGATATTGCCGGCGTCGAGCGAACTCTTGATGATGGGGTAGCCGCTAAAGGCCCTAAACTCGGGCTTGCAGCTAAAGCCGTTGTCCTTGATCATCTGCTCGATCAGGCCCTGCGTGGTGGCACCCTGGCTCACGCCAATGACCTTGCCGTCCAGGTCCTCAATCGAGGTAAAGCCCGAACGCTTCTTGACCATGAGTCCCACGTAGTCGGTGCGGTACGGCGTCGAGAAATCCCAGCTCTTCTTGCGCTCGTCGGTGATGGTGTAGGTCGCCGCGACCACGTCAAGTTGGCCGTTATCGATCAGCGGGCCGCGCGTCTTGGGCGTTACGTCGGTAAACTCGACAAGCTCCTGAGCGCGAGCCTCCTTGTAGCTCACGCCAAAGACGGCAGCGGCGATCTGGTAGCACAAATCGACTTCCATGCCCTCAAAGCTGCCCTTGGCGGTGTCGTAGTAGCCGTAGCCGGGAACGTCCTTCTTAACGCCGGCATTCAGATGGCCACGCGACTTAATGGCCGCAAGCTTGGACCCCTTGTCGGAACCCTCGCCGCTGGTGGAGTTGCCGCAACCGGTAAGCGCGGCCCCCGTCAGCGCGAGCATGCCGGCGCCCGCCAGCTGCAAAAAGTGACGGCGCGACACGGCCGCCCTCGTCATATCCGTCATGTCCATCACCGCGCCTAGTGCAGAATCTTGGACAGGAACTCGCGGCAGCGCGGGTTCTCGGGGTTATCGAAGAAGTGCTCGGGCGTGCCCTCCTCCAGGATGCGGCCGTCCTCCATAAAGATGACGCGGTCGGCCACCTGGCGCGCAAAGCCCATCTCGTGCGTCACGCAGATCATGGTGATGTCCTCCTGCGCGAGCTCAATCATAACGTCCAGAACCTCCTGGACCATCTCGGGGTCGAGCGCCGAGGTCGGCTCGTCAAACAGGATGATGGGCTGCTTGGTGCACAGGGCACGGGCGATGGCGATGCGCTGCTGCTGACCGCCCGAGAGATTCTGCGGATACTCGCCGGCCTTATGCGCCATGCCAACGCGCTTGAGAGCGGCGATGGCGATCTCGGTCGCCTCCTCCTTGCTCTTCTTTTGCAGCTTGATGGGCGCGAGCGTCAGGTTGCCGAGCGCCGTCATGTTGGGATACAGGTTGAACTGCTGAAACACCATGGAACTATACTTGCGAGCCATCTCCAGGTGATTCTTTTTGGTGAGCGGCGTACCGTCGATGACGACCTCGCCCGACGTGGGCTCCTCCAGATAATCGACGCAACGGATGAGCGTCGACTTACCCGAGCCGGAAGGCCCGATCATTACGAGCTTCTCGCCGCGCTTGACGGTGAGATTGATATCTTTGAGCACATGCAGGTCGCCAAAGTACTTGTTGAGATGCTTGATCTCGATCATGTCTGCCATGAATGTCCCTTCCCTGCGTTTACACGAGTTGAACTATTGTACGGAAAGAACCGCGTTTCCGCAGCCCACACTACATTCCCGTAAAGAACCCGCAACCTTTAACCCACTCATTGGGGACGGGCTTAAATGAGTACCCGCTCATTGGGCACTCATTTAAGCCCGTCCCCAATGAGTGCCCAGCCCAGCAAAAAGGGGCGCGACCATGACGGCCACGCCCCCCCTAAACATCAACTATGTACCGCTCGGCCCCTACGCGAGTTTGGCTCCGACGATCTTTGCCGCGGCCGGCTTATCGAAGTTGCCACCGGTGGCCTTGCCGAGTGCGCCCATAACCTGGCCCATCTGCTTCTTGGACGTGGCGCCCAGCTCGGCGATAACCTGCTCGATCAGGGCCTCGAGCTCCTCGCCCGAAACCTGCGCGGGCAGCAGGCTCTCCAGAA
>CAMQPJ010000012.1 GCA_947003675.1 uncultured Collinsella sp.
TTAACGAGATCTGGGCCGACGCCTCCAACACCTACATCGAGGGCACCTTCCCCGGTGGCGTCAAGGCGCATCTGGCCGAGGCCTTCCAGTGCGAGCACAACATGATGCTCGCCCACGCCAAGGCAGTACTGGCCTTCCACAACGGCGGTTTTAAGGGCAAGATCGGCGTCATTCAGTCGCTGGAGTTTAAGTATCCGCTCAACGAGAACGACCCCGCCGACATCAAAGCCGCCAACAACGAGCACGTGCTGCAAAACCAGTTTTTGCTCGACGCCACCTTCCGCGGCGACTACGCACCCGACACCCTCGAGTGCGCCAACCGCCTGGCCGCCGTCTCGGGCGGCACCATCGAAATCCTGGACGAGGACCTCAAGATTATGCGCGAAGCCGCGCTTTACAACGACTACCTGGGCGTTAACAACTACCAGTGCCGCTTCTTGAAGGCTTACGATGGCGAGAACGACCTGCACCACAACGGCACGGGCGAAAAGGGCACCGGCCGCTGGCGCGTTAAGGGCATTGGCGAGCACGTGAACAAACCCGGCATCCCTACCACCGACTGGGACTGGATCATCTATCCCGAGGGCCTGTTCGATCTGCTCGTCTACATTAAGCAGCGCTACCCCAACTACAAGCAGATCTTCATCACCGAAAACGGCATGGGCTACAAGGACCCCTACAAGGACGGTTTTGTGGACGACCAGCCGCGCATCGACTACATCGAGCAGCACCTGCGCTGGCTGCTTAAGGCCATGGAGGTGGGTGTCAACGTGGGCGGTTACTTCCTGTGGAGCCTGCAGGATCAGTTCTCCTGGACCAATGGCTACAACAAGCGTTACGGCTTCTTCTACGTTGACTTTGAAACCCAGAAGCGAACGCCCAAGGCAAGCGCATACTGGTACAAGCACGTAGCGCAGACCCGTCGTCTGGACTAGTGACTGGCGGGGTTGCCCGCTCACATAACCTGTCCCCATTTCTCAGCCGGGGGCGGCACGTCACACGGCGCGCCGCCCCCGGTCTTTTTGTTTTTGGGCTGGTCGGGAGCCGTTTGTCTCGATCTGTAACATCTAGCCGAGTTTTTTGGTCCTAGCTGTTACAGATTGAGACGAACAGGATTACTCTTTCCGAAGAATCTAAATCTGTAACACGTAGCCCGCTTTTGACCGTCTACCTGTTACAAATCGAGACAAACGGAGTAGGACCTAACCCCGTATGTCCCTAACAGTCGAGCGTTCGACCAGCGTACTCGGCACATGAATCGCCTCGATAGACGAGCTCTCTCCAATCGCCGCCTCAAACGCAAGCTTACCGACACCGCGCAAATCAAATCGCAGCGTCGTCAGCCGATTGTGAGGAACAAGTCCCTCGAGTGCGTCGTCGATACCAACCACGCTCACGTCGTCGGGCACGGACAGGCCCGCGTTCTCGAGCGCGGCGATAACGCCCAGCGCCATCTGGTCATTTGCCGCAAGCACGGCAGTCGGCGCCTGCGACCCGCCGGCAAGCACCTCGGCCGCAATCCGCTCGCCCATGGCGTACCCACTGTCCGCACTCCAATCGCCACGCAGCATCGGAGCGGCATCGACATGAGCACGACCCAGCGTATCGCGCCAACCGGCCTCACGAAAACGCGAGGAAATCGAGTTTTCCGGACCCGCCACAAACCGCATATTCGAGTGACCATGTTCCAGCAGATAATTGGTCAACAGCTCGCACGAACCATACTGGTCGGAGTCGATCGTCGTGCAGCGCGGATGCGCATACATGGACAGGATGACCGTTCGCACTCCCGGCTGGGGAACAAACTCCTCAAAATCGGGAGCCATGCGGTTCATGTTGAGAATCATGCCGTCGACGGGTCGCTCGACCATGCGGCGCGAGGCATCGGCAAGTGTATAGGGCTTGTCGCCGCCCATCTCGATCATAGTGACGGCAAAATCGTGCTCGCGCGCCGCTTGCATGATACCCTCGAGCGTCGCCAGGTTACCGACACGTGTGATGTTGTACATGCACAGGCCAATAGAACGATACGACCCGCCGCGCAACGCCGCTCCAGCAAAATTGGGACGAAAGCCCAGCTCTTCCATGGCGGCCAGCACACGCTTGCGCGTCTTTTCCGTCACGTTAGGCATACCGTTGACCACGCGAGACACAGTCTGGCGGCTCACGCCAGCGAGCGCCGCAACCTCTGCCGCGCTCGCCGAATGACCATTCCTTGTTTGCTGAGCCATGCCTTCCACGCTAACCTGCTTCCCAACTATTCCCCGCGCCCATGGCGCATCGTACATACATTGATAACGTGCTCATGATACCCGAGCCATATACCACAACATGAAAACTTCTGTCAATCAAAACCGCTTACCGAACAAATACAACCGTTCGCGGCTGTTTGAAGTTGTTTTGTTTCTATACATCCCAGCCGGATGTTAACGTGCTCATTGTCAAATGTTCACGTGCTCATTTTGGTTCTAATCATTTTAAGATAGTGTTTATCGGGCTTTTTCACCGCTGAACGCTAACCAGGGAGCCTCCTGAGCGCAAACGCACAATATCGAACAGCGAGACGAGAGGATGTATGCATATGTCTTTGCTAAACCGCGTACAGCAGCTGCCGAAGGGCTTTGTTTGGGGCGCCGCAACCGCCGCGTACCAAACGGAAGGTTCCACGAAGGTGGCAGGCAAGGGTAAGACCATGTGGGACGATTACCTTGTCGCCCAGGGTCGCTTTTTGCCCGACCCGGCCAGTGATTTCTACAACCGCTACGAGGAGGATATCCGCCTTTCTGCCGAGCATGGACTCAACGCCATCCGTGTGTCCATCGCCTGGACCCGCATCTTCCCCAACGGCGACGATGCCGAGCCCCTCGCCGAGGGCGTTAAGCACTACCACGAGCTGTTCGCCTGCTGCAAAAAGTATGGCGTCGAGCCCTATGTGTCCCTGCATCACTTTGACTCCCCCGCCGCCCTGTTCAACCAGGGCGACTGGCTCAACCGCAAGACCGTCGACGCCTATGTGCGCTATGCCGAGTTCTGCTTCCGCGAGTTCCGCGAGGTCAAGAATTGGTTCACCATCAACGAGCTCATCAGCCTCTCGCACTCCCAATACATCCAAGGCAACTTCCCGCCCAACCATCACTTTGATGTGACGAGCGGCATCCAGAGCCAGCACAACGAGCTCGTTGCCCACGCCCGCGCCGTCAACCTGTATAAGGATCTTGACGAGACCGAGCACCTGGGCGGACGCATTGGCATGGTCAACGTCCTGACGCCGGCATATCCTGCCACCGACTCGCCCGCCGACCAGCACGCCGCCGACCTGTACAACGCCTTCTACACCGACTTCATCATGGACGGCGCCTTCCTGGGTCACTACTCCGCGCGCACCCTCTCACTCATCAACGAGATTCTGCGTGCCAACAACGCCACGCTTACGGTTGAGGACAGCGACATGGAGGAGCTCGCCAAGGCGGCGCCCCGCAACGATATGTTCGGCCTCAACTACTATCAGTCGGCGTTTATCGCCGCCTACGATGGCGAGTCCACCAACAGCTTTAACGGCACCGGAGACAAGGGCACCTCGTGCTTTAAGTTTAAGGGCGTCGGGCAGCAGGTCGATATGCCGGGTATCCCCACCACCGACTGGGATTGGCTCATCTACCCGCAAGGCCTCTACGACACGCTCAAGCACATCAGCGCCACCTATCCCAACCTCCCCGTCATCTATATCACCGAAAACGGCCTGGGCCACAAGGACCCCGAGCCCGACGCAAACGGCATCGTCGCCGATCCCGAGCGCATCGACTTTGTCGACCAGCACATGGAGAAGGTGCTCCAGGCGCGCGCCGAGGGCGTCGACGTCCAGGGCTACTTTATCTGGAGCCTGCAGGACCAGTTCTCGTGGGCCAATGGCTATAACAAGCGCTACGGCCTGTTCTACATCGACTTCGACACGCAAAAACGCTACATCAAGCAGTCGGCACTCTGGTACAAGGAGCTCGCCGACACTATGGCGGACGCGCAGTAGCGCATCGCCTCGCTTTCCCCCGAGAAGGGAGCGGCCCTATGCGATACAAACCCAGCCGCTCCCCTCTCTCCCCCTGGGACCGACCCCGCCTGCACCCGGGCTTTTAGCAAGCGGGAGACCATATAGGTTTTCAACGTCCATGCCATTAAGATTTCATGCAAAGAGGAGCGTGAACTATGGAATCGATCGTTAAGTTCTTGGAGAAAGGTCAGCCGTACTTCGACAAGGTCTCTAAGAACATCTACCTTCAGGCCATTAAAGACGGCTTTTTGGCAGCAATGCCCATCATCCTGTCTTCTTCTGTCTTCCTGCTTATTTCGACCCTGCCGGGCGTTGTCGCCACGGTCGGCGGCTTTACGCTGCCCGACTGGTGGAACGTCGACGTCGTGAACTTCTGCAACAAGGTTTACAACTTCACGATGGGCGTCGTGGGCATCATGGTCGCCGGCACCACCGCAAGCGCGCTGACCGGCTCCAAGAACCGCCGCATGCCTGCCGGCAAGGCCATCAACGCCACGAGCACCATGGTCGCCGCCATGTGCGCTATGCTCATCTTGGCCGTTACCCAGACGAGTGCCAAGATCGACGGCGCCGATGTCTCGGTGTTCTTTACCGACAACATGGGCACCAAGGGCCTGCTGAGCTCCTTTGTCGCCGCATTTGCCACGGTCAACATCTATGCCTTCTGCATTAAGCGAGACATCACCATCAAGCTGCCCAAAGAAGTCCCCGGCGCCATCGCCCAGAACTTCCGCGACATCTTCGCCTTCAGCTTCTCCATCCTGTTTGTCGCCGTCATCGACGTTATCTGCCGCACCTGCTTGGCCGTCCCGTTTGCCAACGTCATCTCCACGCTGGTGAGCCCGCTGTTCGCCGCTGCCGATTCCTACGCCGGCCTCGCCATCATCTGGTTCATGATCCCGCTGTTCTGGTTCATGGGCATCCACGGCCCCTCGGTCGTTAAGCCTGCCCTCAACGCCGCGCTGTTTGGCAACATCACCACCAACCTCGCCACGCTGCAGGCCGGCGGTCACCCCGCCCTCGCCCTGACCGAAAACTTCGGTAACTACATCGGCGAACTCGGCGGCACCGGCGCCACGTTCATTGTCCCGATTATCTTCCTGCTCTTTATGCGCTCCAAGCAGCTCAAGGCCGTCGGCAAAGCCTCTGTCGTGCCCGTGATGTTCGCCGTCAACGAGCCGCTGCTGTTCGCCGCGCCCATCATCCTCAACCCGTACTTCCTGATCCCGTTCCTGTTTGCCCCCGTGGCCAACGTCCTCATTGGTAAGTTCTTCATCGACTTTTTGGGCATGAACGGCTTTATCTATGCCATGCCGTGGGCACTCCCCGGACCGATCGGCACCTTCATCGACACCAACTTCCAGCCGATCTCTCTGGTCCTGGTTGTCGTCCTGCTGGTCGTTGACTTCTTGATCTACTACCCGTTCTGCAAGGCCTACGACAACGTCCTGTGCAAGCAGGAGGCCGAGACCCTGGCCGAAGAAGAGGCCGAGGAGACCAAGGCCGTCAAGACCGCTGCCGCCCCCGCCGTTGAGGCTCCTGTTGTCGAGACCGCTTCTGCCACTGAGGCCTCCGCAGCTCCGTCCGCCCTTAAGGGCAAGGATCTGAGGGTTCTGGTTCTGTGCGCTGGCGCCGGCACCTCTGCACTGCTCGCCAACGCGCTTAAGGAAGGCGCCGACGAGCTGGGCATCGACATTACCGCCAACGCCGGTGCCTACGGCAGCCACTACGCCATCATGGACCAGTACAACGTCATCGTCCTGGCTCCGCAGGTTCGCACCTATTACAACGAGATGAAGGCCGACACCGACCGCCTGGGCATCACGCTGCTGTCGCCCAAGGGCAAACAGTACATCGACCTCACTAAGGATCCCAAGGGTGCCGTCGCCTGGATCGAGGAAAACCTCGAGGCATAAGACGCTGACACCACCTGCCGCTTGCAGACAATAAATGGCCCGTGCATCGATGTGTGATGCGCGGGCCATTTTGTTTAGACCGCACCCGTCCTCCTGTTCATCTCAATCTGTAACATCTAGCCGAGTTTTCGGGTCCCACCTGTTACAGACTTAGACGAGCAGGCCGAGCACGTCTACGCCCGCAGGTCCTTTACGCTGGAACGCTCGACTAGCACACCCGAGACAAGCGTACGGCTTCTGGAGCTCGGGGCTTCCAGACCTGCGACGACCTCATTAAGCGCACGGACGCCCAGCTCGCGGTGGCGGAACTTCACCGACGTCAGAATCGAGTTGGGAATCGTCTTGTAAAGCTCGTCATCAAAGCCGATCACGGACACATCATCGGGCACACTGAGCCCTTTGTCACGTAAAGCCATCATCACGCCGTTTGCCATGCAGTCGTTAGCTGCGAGGACCGCCGTGCAATCGGGTTTATCGGCAAGCACAAGGCCCGCAGCATAGCCACTATCCGCATTCCAATCGCCTTGCAGAGGCTCGGGCGGCTCAATGCCACGCGTCTCGAGTGCCGCACGCCAACCTTTCATACGGCACTGGCTCGACAGCGACTCTTTCTTACCAGAGACGAAGTACACATTCTTGTGTCCGCGATTCAAGAAGTACTCGCATGCCATGCGCGCGCCGCCCTCTTGGTCGTCACTGACGGTAGAGCAGGTAGGATGTTCCATCGACGTGATAATCACCGTCTTGAGGTCTTTCGGCGCCTCAAAGGTATCAAAGTCATCGATCATCTGGCGCAGGTTGAAAATCATGCCGTCGACGGGAAGCTGCGACATCCTACGTGCCGCTTCGGCAAGGGTCATCTTCTCCCCCGCCCGCTTTTTAATCATCGTGAGCGCAAAGCCTCGCTCTGCGGCGGCATCGGCGATACCGTCAATCATGTCCACGTTGCCGCCCGACAAGTGGAACAGCACCACGCCGATGCACCCGTAACGGCCCAACTTGAGTGAACGCGCGGCAAAGTTCGCCCGGAACCCAAGCGCTTCCATGGCAGCATGGACCCTATCGCGTGTCGACTCTCGCACGCTATCGGGCTCGTTGATCACACGCGACACCGTCTTGAGAGAAACGCCCGCGGCAATCGCCACATCGTTCATCGAGACATTTTTCTTGTCCATCGTTGCCACTGCTTCTCCACTCGGTTCTCTATCGCTTGCTTTTTGCGTTCTAGCATACACTACCTGCCCGACTGACAAATCAACCGTTTACCGGACAATATCGACCGCTCACCCGTATATCCTTGTTGCTCTTCCAAAAATGTCTTACGTTGTCATTAACGAAATGACAACGTTGTCATTTCGCAATGCCTTCCTTAAGCAGGAAGGTTTCCGGGCAGTCCTGACCATCCATCGACGACCAGTTCCATCCACATGCATCGCGCATCAAGTAGCAAAGGAGCTCTATGGACGCCATCGTAAAGATGCTCGAAAAGCATCAACCGTTCTTCGAGAAGATCTCGAGAAACATCTACCTCCAGGCCATCAAAGACGGATTCCTTGGGTGCATGCCCATCGTCCTTACCTCTTCGATCTTTCTGCTGATCGCCACCCTTCCCGGCGTAGTTGGAATCACGTTGCCCCAGCCGCTCATCGACTGGTGCAACAAGCTGTACAACTTCACCATGGGCGTCATGGGCATCATGGTTGCCGGCACCACCGCCAAGAACTTTACGGCTTCCATGAACCGTCGCATGCCCGCCGGCAAGGTGCTCAACGACGGCTCCACCATGGTTGCCGCCCAGTGCAGCATGCTGCTGCTCGCTGTTACGCAGTTCACCACCAAGTTCAACGGCTCCGAGCTTTCTGTCTTCGATTGCACCAGCATGGGTACGCGCGGTCTGTTCTCGGCCTATATCGCCGCGTTCATTACCGTGTGGGTCTATAAGTTCTGCGTCTCGCGCGATCTGACCATTAAGCTGCCCAAGGAGGTTCCGGGCGCCATCGCTCAGAACTTCCGCGACATCATCCCCTTTGGCGGCGCTGTCATCATCTGCGGCATCATCGATGTTGTCGTGCGCAACCTCATGGGCGTTCCGTTCTCCGAGCTGCTCATCAAGCTGCTCTCCCCGCTCTTCACTGCGGCAGAAACCTATCCTGGCCTTATCCTTATCCAGGCAGCCACCGCGTTCTTCTGGTTCATCGGTGTCCATGGTCCTTCGATTGTCCAGCCGGGCATCGACCCCATCCGTCTTGCCAACCAGGCTGAGAACCTGCAGGTTCTGCTGGCCGGCGGCCACCCCGCCCACTCCCTCACCTTTAACATGTCGCTCGTGGGTGAGTTCGGCGGCACCGGCGCCACGTTCATCGTGCCGCTTCTGCTGATTCTCTTTATGAAGTCCAAGCAGCTCAAAGCCGTCGGTAAGGCCTCGATCGTTCCTGTTGCCTTCGCCGTCAACGAACCGCTGCTCTTTGGCGCGCCGATGATCCTTAACCCCTACATGCTCATCCCCTTTGTTGCCGCCGGCTGCGTCAACGTAAGTGTTGCCAAGTTCTTTATCGACAACGTGGGCATGAACGGCTTCTCCTTCGTGGTGCCTTGGGCTACCCCTGCCCCCATCGGCATCTTCATCACCACGAACTTCCAGCTTATCGCCCTGGTATTTGTCGCGATCATCATCTTGCTGGACGCCATCATCTACCTGCCGTTCTTGAAGGCATACGATAAGCTGCTCTGCGACCAGGAGGCCGAGCGCGCCGCCGAGCTGGGTCTCGAGTCCGATGGTGCTGCCACCATCACCGTCAGCACCTCTGCGCCCGCTGTCGAGCAGACCGCCGCTTCCGTCGAGCCGACCGCCGCTGCCGCCGACAGCAAGCCTGTCGCCGATCAGCCCGAGCCCGCCTCCGACGCATCCGCTAAGAAGGATGTCGATGGCCTGAAGGTCCTCGTCCTGTGCGCCGGCGCCGGCACCTCTGCCATGCTCGCCAACGCCATCAAGGAAGGTGCTGCGCAGACCGGAGAGAACATCGCTTCCTCCGCAGGCGCCTATGGCCAGCACACTGCCATCATGGATCAATACGACGTTATCGTGCTCGCCCCGCAGGTTCGTAGCTACTACAACGACATGAAGGCCGACACCGATCGCCTGGGCATTAAGCTGCTCGCTCCCCGCGGTAAGGAATATATCGACCTTACTCGCGACCCCGCTGGCGCCATCAAGTGGCTCCGCGAGAACCTCGACTAGTTCCTCCCTCTGTTGGTGCCCGGATTCCCGGTTCGGGCACCTCTCCCTATTCGTATCCCACAGAAAGGATGACTCATGACCAACCCCATGCAGTTCCCCGACGGCTTTGTGTTTGGCGGCGCCACCGCTGCTTACCAGGTTGAGGGCGAGACCCGTACGCACGGCAAGGGCAAAGTGCCCTGGGACGATTTCCTGGCTGCTCAGGGTCGCTTCTCCCCCGATCCCGCAAGCGATTTCTACAACAAGTACCCGGTCGATATCGACCTGTGCCAGCGCTTCGGCATCAACGGTATCCGTGTCTCCATCGCTTGGAGCCGCATCTTCCCCAGCGGCACTGGTGAGATTAACCCCGAGGGTGTTGCCTTCTATCACGAGCTCTTTGCCACCTGCAATAAAGCCGGCGTTATCCCCTATGTCACGCTCGATCACTTCGATACGCCCGAGGCCTTTTACCAGAACGGCGGCGAGGGCTTCCTGACGCGCACGACGATCGACGCCTTTGTCGAGTACGCCAAGTTCTGCTTTGCCGAGTTCACCGAGGTCAAGCACTGGTTTACCTTTAACGAGATTCCCGCGACCGCCGAGGGCAGCTTTATCGTCGGCAACTGGCCGCACGGCGAGAAGTATCGCCTGGACAAGGCTTTCCAGCTCATGCACAACATGATGGTGGCCCACGCCAAGGCTGTCGTCGCCTTCCATGAGGGCGGCTTTGAGGGCGAGATCGGCATTGTCCAGAACCTGGAGCCCAAGTATCCCCTCGATCCCAACAGTGCTGCCGACTGCGAGGCAGCTCGCATGGCCGATGTCATCAACAACCGCTGGGTGCTCGACGCCACTTTCCGCGGCCACTATGCAGCCGACACCATGGAAGCCGCAACCAAGCTGGCCCATATCGCCGGCGGCGAGCTCGACGTCCGTGACGAGGACATCGCCGCGCTGACCGCCGCGCTCCCCTACAACGATTGCCTGGGCGTCAACACCTACAAGTGCCAGTTCCTGCGTGCTGCCGAGGGCGAAAACGACATCAACCACAATGGCACCGGCGACAAGGGATCCTCGCGCTGGTTCCTCAAGGGTGTGGGCGAGTCATGCGTGCGCGAAGGCGTACCCACCACCGATTGGGACTGGATTATCTATCCCGAGGGCCTCTACGACCTGCTGCTGCGCATTAAGAACGATTACCCCAACTACAAGAAGATCTACATCACCGAGAACGGCATGGGCTATAAGGACGACTTCGAGGACGGCTTTATCGACGACGCCCCTCGCATCGACTACATGCGTCAACATCTCGCATGGATCCTCAAGGCAATCGACGGCGGCGTAAACGTCGACGGCTACTTCGTGTGGTCGCTGCAGGACCAGTTCTCCTGGACCAACGGCTATAACAAGCGCTATGGCCTGTTCTACATCGACTTCGAGACCCAGAAGCGCTATCCCAAGGCAAGCGCGTACTGGTACAAGAACGTCGCGGAGACCGGCCTGCTTATGGCCTAACTTTTGCCGCATACCCCCTGTCGGCCGCATGCGAATCCCTCCACGGGTTCGCATGCGGCTTTTTTGTTTTGGTGGGCCCGAGCGGATCATTCGTCTCGATCTGTAACATCTAGCAGGGATTTTCGGCCCTAACCGTTACAAATCGAGACAAACAGAACGCCCGAGCAGAAATATCTCAATCTGTAACACGTAGCCCACTTTTAACCGTCTAACTGTTACAGATCGAGACAAACGCCACAGGTCAATCCCTTTAATCTCAATCTGTAACATCTAGCCGAGTTTTTCGATCCCAACTGTTACAGATTGAGACGATTCGACGGTACCGGTCGCTTGGACACGCCGTGGTACAATTATGCCACGACGCAAAGGAGGTACCCATGTCCGCTTGTGTGCCCGTCCGAGACATGAAGGACACTGCCACATTCACCGCACTTGTTGAGTCTGAGCGCGACGTCACCGTAACCAAGAACGGCTACGAGACCATGCACTGCATCAGCAGCGACCAGTATCGCCTCATGCAAGAAGAAATCGCCAAGGCAAAACTGCTGTCTCGTATGATGTTGGCAGAAGACGAAATATCGCAAGGCGACTACAGCGACTACGACTCCTTCGCGACCGCGATACGAGACAAATATGACCTATAACGTCGTAATCCTCAAAAGCGCGCGATATGAGTACGAGAGTATCGTCGGATACCTTGCCCAAATCCTCAAGAATCCGCGTGCAGCAGGCAATTTTGTCGCTGAGATTGAATATCAGCTTGATCTGCTTCGCGAGCAGCCGCTCCTACGTCCCCTCTCGCATATGCAAGAGCTGGCGGCACGTAATTACCGATCGTTTCCCGTCAACAACTACGTGTGCCTTTATAAGTTTGAGCACGAAACAATCTATATCGCCCACGTCTTTCATCAGTCACAGGACTACGCCCGCCTGGTCTAACCCACAAGCTGAATACTTGGCCCGAGCACATTTGCGCGTCAACGTGAAGCGGTAATCCCCGCGCCAGCAGGGGCAGAAGTATCGTCTGTAGCATTAGCTAGCAGATGACCCGCGTGTGCTCCTCGATGGCAGTGCGGTCCTCGGCGGCGATACCCGGCTCGCACACCACGGCGTCCAGGCTGTCCAGGCGGCAGAAGGTGTAGAAGTCGCGCTTGCCGATCTTGCTGGAGTCGGCGATGAGGTAGCGTGAATCGGCCTTGCTAAAGGCGAGCTGCTGGATGCGGCCCTCTTCCATGTTAGACGTAGACACGTCGCCGTCCAGAATGCCGTTTGCGCCGATAAAGGCTGCGTCGATCCCCAGTGCGCGCAAGGTGTCCTCGGCCGTGGGGCCCACAAAGGCGGCAGTGCGGCGACGGTACATACCGCCCACGAGGCACAGGTCGCAGTCTTCGCGCGCCTCGAGCAGGTTAAACACCGAAAGCGAATTAGTCACGATGCGCAGGCGAAACGCCGGCAGCATCGAGGCCATCTGCTCCACCGTAGTGCCCGTGCCCAAAAAGATGGTCGAGCCCTCCTCGATGAGCTCCACGGCGCGGCGCGCGATCTGCAGCTTTTCCTCGGCATGCTTGGTGCGCTTTTCGCTGTGCGAATACTCGTGGCGCAACATAGCGTGGGGACGGCCCTGTGCACTACGGGCTCCTCCGTGCACGCGTTCAATCTCGCCCAGGCTCGCAAGTTCTTCGAGGTCGCGGCGGATCGTCATATCCGAGACACCTAACGCATCCGAAATCTCCTTGACCGAGACCGTGCCCTGCTCATCGAGCAGCTGACGAACCCTATCCTGTCGCTCTGCCTTAATCACGATGAATCCTCGCCGTTCTTTGCGCGCATATCATTCAAACAGTAACGAACAAATTGTATCAGACTCGTTCGCGTCAAAAATGAACGCCCGCGCAGCTCCAATCATCACTTTTTTGAGAAAAATACCCCCTGCTTTAGTGGGGTGTAGTGATAATCTCGCCTGTTCGCGCTACAGTTTGTCGGAAATACCTCGATGTTAGGAACCAAATGATCACTTCCGAGCTTTTCGGCACCGCGCCGTGCGGTACCCCCGTTCATCGTTACACCCTCAACGGGCCCGAGATCTGCGTTCGCATTATGGACTATGGCGCCACCGTGCTGGGTATCGATGTGCCCGACATTCCCGGCAACGTGCGCGATGTAGTGCTGGGCTTCGATAAGCTCGAGGATTACTTTGACAACCCCGCCTGCTTTGGCGCGACCATCGGACCTGTGGCCAACCGCACTGCGGATGCCACGATCACCATCGCCGGCACGGACTGGCATATGCCGGCCAACGAAGGCGTCAACAACCTGCACAGCGATCTTGAACACGGCCTGCACAAGCGCGTATGGGACGTTGAGCTCGACGAGGTCCACAATGCCGTGCGCATGACCACCTCGCTTGAGGACGGTGAGCTGGGCCTGCCCGGCAACCGCACCTTTACGGCCGTGTTTACCGTGACGCGCACCGGCCGCTTCCGTATCGAATATGGCTGCGAGAGCGACCGCGCCACCTACGTGTCCATGACCAACCACACGTACTTTAACCTTGCCGGCCATAACGCCGGCATGGACTGCGAGCACTTCTTTGTTGCCAACGCTGCCCACTACCTGCCCATTAACGAGCAGAATATCCCCACCGGTGAAATCGTTCCGGTCGAGGGTACGCCGTTTGACTTCCGTGAGCTGCGCCCCGTCGCGCCTGGCATGGAGGCCGACGATCCCCAGATTAAGCAGGCACGCGGCTACGACCACTGCCTGTGCATCGATGGCTATCAGTACGGCCGTAATCTGCGCCGCGCCCTGCACGTCGAGGAGATGTGGACCGGTCGTGAGCTGGACTACTACACCACCGCCCCGGGCGTGCAGCTCTACACCGGCAACTGGCTGGGCGACGAGCACGCCAAGGACGATGC
>CAMQPJ010000013.1 GCA_947003675.1 uncultured Collinsella sp.
ACAAAACGCTCAGCACTACCACGGCAATGAGAACGGCAAGTTTCCAAGTAAAGAGCCGTCCCAACGCAGATCGAATGCCGGCATTGGCAGCCGCCAGCGGAATGGCGCCCTCGAGCACACCCTGTGGACAGATGTACTTGCAAAAGAACGGGTCTCCCATCCCCACGTCGTTAACCACCAAGACGGGCAGCAGCACCACGGCAAACAGCAGCACAACGTACTTGATGTACGTGAGCGGCTTGAGCCTTTTTGTCGAAATCTTTTTGCCGGGAATCTTGTGAAGCAGCTCCTGCAGCCAGCCAAACGGGCACAGAAAGCCGCATACAAAGCGTCCCAGCAGCACGCCGAGCAAAATGAGCGTACCGGTGACGTAGTAAGAAAAGTTGAACTTGGATGAACCTACCACCGACTGGAACGACCCGATGGGGCACGCACCCGATGCCGCGGGGCACGAATAGCAATTAAGTCCAGGTACGCAGACTGTTTTTCCCGCGCCCTGATAGATGCCGCCTTTGGCAAAGTTTGGCAGGTGAATGTTGGTGACGAGCGTCGCCGCCGCCTGAATGAATCCGCGAAATCGAGCCAAAACATGCGACGCAGTGTTTTCTCTTTTATCCAATTCCGATACACTCCAAGCACAGCCTAATCGCTTTGGCCAGCACGGCATCCGCCTCGCCACGCATAACGCCAAAGCACACCATGGCAATTCCGACGATCAACAAAGCGACCTGTACCACGGGTTTTACCGCTTTGAACAACCTGACCACTCCTTTCGTAACGCGACCATTGGACCATATCGGCTATAAAATCCGTGTTAAGCGCGATTTGAAATGTGCAAGGAGACTGTTATGCGTATTTTGATCGTCGAGGACGAGCGGGCGCTGTGTGACGCAATCGCGCGCAGCTTGCGAAACTTGGCGTACAGCGTCGACTGCTGTCACGACGGACAGGAGGCGCTCGACCTACTGAACGTTGAGGCCTTCGACCTCGTGGTACTCGACCTCAACCTTCCCCGCATCGACGGCATGACCGTGCTCAGGGAACTTAGGAAAACTGACTGCGAGACTAAGGTACTGATTCTGTCCGCACGCGGCGAAGTATCCGATAAAGTCGCCGGACTCGATGCCGGCGCCAACGATTACCTCACCAAGCCGTTTCATCTGGACGAGCTTGCGGCAAGGATTCGCAGCCTTACCCTCAGACGCTTTACACAAAGCGACATAGTTTTAACCTGCGGAAAGCTCCGTTTTGACACCAAGGCGCGCATCGCTTCCGTGGACAGCGAGGCTTTATCTTTTACGCGCAAGGAAACGGGAATCTTGGAATACCTGATGCTTAATCAGGGGCGTCCGGTAAGTCAAGAGGAGCTTATCGAGCACGTTTGGGATAGCAGCGTGAACAGCTTTAGCAACGCAACCCGCGTTCACATCTCGTCACTCCGCAAAAAGCTACGCAGCGCTTTGGGATACGACCCGATTCGCAATCGGATTGGAGAGGGCTACGTTATGGAGGATAGCGAATGAAAAGGCTTTCGCTGCAATGGCGCATAACGATTATGACGGCGCTGCTCACGTGCGCAGCGTGCGTGTTGACGAACTGCCTGGTCGGCTATACGGGCATGCGCTACATGGATGCCATCGGCAGTGACATCTCGGCCTTTACCGCTACCGGCGCGGATTCGCCCCAGGCGTTTGACCCAACACAAGCAGCCCTCGATGACGAGGTCACGGTCGTCGTAAACGACGCACAAGAGTCTTTTGGCACGACAACCTGGTACATCACGGCTGGAGTCACACTCCTTGGCGGCGCGCTGGCATACTTTGTGAGCGGCCGTGCACTCAAACCGCTGCGGGCTTTTGCGGCCCAGGTTGAGCGCGTGCAGCCTGACAACCTAAGCGAAATTAAGCTCAGCGAAGATGTGCCCACCGAGCTACAACGATGCAGCGCCTCTTTCAACGACATGATTGCCCGTCTTTGCGAAGGGTTCTCTGCACAGCGTCAGTTTACCAGCAACGCCGCACACGAGCTGCGCACCCCGCTCTCCCTTATGCAAGCACAGATTGAACTATTCATCTCTGAGCACTCCGGTTTGCAACCCGAAACAGCCGAGCTGCTCGGCCTGCTACAAGAACAAACTGAGCGCATGTCTCGAATGACCAAGGTATTGCTCGAGATGAGCGAGCTCCGCAGCGTTCCTTGCGAGGACGATGTTGAACTCGGTCCCTTGTCCGAAGAGGTCCTCACCGACCTTGCGCCACTTGCCGAGAATAAGGGCATAGCCCTCAATTGTGCTGGAGACGCTTTAGTAATCGGGAGCGACACGCTCCTCTATCGGCTGGTGTTTAATCTGGTCGAAAACGCCATCCGTTACAGCCGCTCCGGCTCGACTGTCAACGTCTCCATCTGCGACAGCGACAGCCACGTGTTCCTGCGAGTCGAGGACCAGGGACCGGGAATACCCAAGCAGTACCGAGAAAGCATCTTCCAGCCGTTCTTTCGTCTAGACAAATCCCGCAGCAGGGCATATGGCGGCGCAGGACTCGGGCTAGCGCTTGTTTGGGAGATTGCAGCGCTTCACGGTGGCACGGTAGAGGTCGAAGCAAATTCCGAGAACGGAACCGTGATGCTCGTGACCCTCTCAAAGGGGGCCACCACGTGATCCGACTGTCCAGGAGTCCCACTCGACATTGTGAAACGCGTCCCAAAACTTGGACATGAGAAATGGGAGACAGTTCGCATCTATGCCGAGGACGAAGTCCTGGCGGGGATTCAGGATGCGCAGAGGAAGCTTGCGGCAGAAAACCCCGACAGAGTCGTGACCGTCGGCGGCAACTGTATGGTGTCGCCTGCCCTCTTCGATTACCTGCACGGGAAATACGAGAACGTTGGAATCGTCTGGATCTATGCGCATCCGGATGTATCCACGCTGAATGATGGCTACCCCAACGCTCACGCCATGGTACTTGGCAGCCTTTTGGAACAGGGTGCACCGCAACTCGTTTCGCGGATGCGGCATCCGGTGTTTAAGCCGAGCGATGTCCTGCATGTCGGGCTACAGCAGCTCCACGACTATCAGGAAGTTTGCTTAAACAAGCATAGGTGTTGCGGTTTTAGCCGATGTCCTCATGGAGGAAAACGACATGCTGGGTCTGTCTGATTAAAGTCCAACAGTTTCCATGAGGCATCTAGCACGGTAAAAGCTAAAGACCCGGGAGACCCCAAACTGTCAACCATCTTTACGGGTGCAAGGGAAACGGGCAAGACAGCCCCCTCTCGCTCCTATCCGAAACGGCGCTTGAACACGGCTGGATTGCAGCGAATGTCTCCGCCATGCCCGGCATGCTCGAAGATATCATCGAGCACACAAAGGAGGCCGCAGGCCGTTACCTCTCGCAGCCCCATACACGCGTGAGCGGAGTTCAAGTTGGGCAGCGGGGCGGTTTAGCGCGCCAATATAATCAAATCGTGCACTTCCATAGCCTCTCGTCTACGTGGTGTACCGTCGTCTCCCCTTTTATCAGAGTTGGGCGATTTTCAGGCACCCGAGCTGAACTCAAATTGAACTCAACGATGCCTTATCGGTCGAGGGCGTCCTAGCGAGAATATACAGAGGCGTACATTTCGCAGGGAACCTCCCATTCGTTGTTTTATCGGGATGCTGTCAAGGCAGCGTCAATGCGTTCGACCTACACCTTCTCGCTTTTCGAGGCCTCGTCTGCAGGACCATCGGAATCGATACGGAATCGATCGGCATACCATTCATCCGAAGCAATCACCTTATGGAGCATCTGGAGATGCAGGTCGACATAGTGGCAGAACGCCTTGCCGCATTCCACGAGAGGCGCATTGTTTCTCTCGTTGGGCTCGGCTCCAAAATTAAACTCGACCTCATAGCCCTCCCCAGGCACACCCATGCTCGGCAGAATATCAATGGAGAAGTGGACGAATCCAGACGTCACCTTGTATACATCTTTTACCTTTGGATCGAACTTCTCGAGTAAGTCTTGAAGTCTTCCATCGGACATCTTCTCACCCGAGAAATCTTTCAGCTTGTTCACAGGCACACCTTGAAACACCTGCTTGAGAAAGTCATCCTGGTCTTCGGCGGCGAATAATGCGAATGTCCGCAGGCAGACTCCAACCTGTGCGCGGAGAAGCTGGGCGACGCAAACAAGATTCCTCGACTCGAGCATGGAGATGAATCCGTCTATCAGTCTCATCGCATACTCAGAGGAGGATGCCAGATATAGATCCCATTGGGTAAAGTCGACGTTCATGAAGGGAATCACTGCATTGCGCTCGGCGACTCTCAAGGCACTCAGTCTTTGTTCTATTTTCTCAGCTTCTTGTTTGAACTGTTCGCTATCCAAAATGCCCCCAAATGCCGGCTTCTCAACAAATCAAAAAAGCAAGAGAGACAGAGATTAGGTTCCTGCTCCACTGAACCCGCGCTTCCAGTCGAGACACTCCTCCTCGAAGATCTCCCCAGAGTCCCGCCTCTCGCGCCCCTCACGGAACTGTCCATATCAGTGTAGCCAATCCAAGCACAGCCCCACCGCACGGCCCAGTCGCTTCCGGTCCTGCGTGGCCCCGTGAAGGCGGAAGGGCGTGGTTGTCGTCATCGCGTTCCTTTCTCCTCGTACCTTTTTGGGCATGCGTCACGGGCCCCCGCGCGGCGCTGAGAGCGAATCGGCGCAGGCTTGGGGCCAGTTGCGTAGAGGTTGAGGTTCGGGTTTCGCCGGCTTACGCAGCTTGGCGGGCAGAGCGCCCGGGCTCGCTGCGCCTAGGGCGCGGCGGGATCCGCGACGTCGGAGGTGTCGATCTCGCCCAGATTGGCGAGCTGGCTGATGAACGGGATATTCTCGTGTTCGTCCACCTCGACGCCGCCGAGCACGATGGCGCTGTCGCGCGTGTCGACTTGGGTTGTGAACACGGCCGGGTCGAAACCCGAAGCGATAAAGCCAATACCCGCGAGGACAACACCCGCGGCAACGAGCCCGCCCGCCACGGCGAGGTAGATCTTCTTCGCGCTGGTCATGGTACTCACTCCTTTCTACGCTGCGAGATGCGCGGCAGCGCCGCCCTTCTCGCCCTTACCCTTCCAGAAGGGCGAGGCGGCCTTCCTCGCCCAGAGCGCCGAGAGGCGCGCAATTTGTTTTGAGGCTGCCCAAGCGCCAGCACCAACGAAGAGCGCCACGCCGACGAGGCCGAGCCCCACGCCCGCCGAGGCGAGGGCGTACGGGAAGTGGCCGATGATGACGCCGCTTACGGCAAGCAGGAGCTCAACTACGCCCACGCCCCCGAGTGCCACCGCGACGATCCACACGCAGAGCGCCAGCACCCAGATGCAGATATAGACCGTGACGGCCACGGCGGCGAAGGCGGCGAGCAGCGGCACCCACACCGGGGAGCCCACGATGGCCAGCACCCACAGCAGCGCGGTGCTGCGCCGGCGCGTCCTCGCGATCGCGCGCGGCACGGCGGGCAGGTCGTCGAGCGTGGCCTCCGCCACCTCGCCGGGCGTGCCCATGGCGGCCACGGCCTCCTCCTCGCTCATACCGTCCTCCATGCGGTCGGCGATGGCCTCCGCATAGAACGCCTTGGTCTCCTCCACCTGCTCGGCCGGCAGGCAGGCGAGCAGCTCGCCCAACCGGCCCAGAAACTCATCGCGCGTCATGGTGCGCCTCCTCAACGTATGCGTAAATCTCCCGTACGGACGGCCACTCGGCCAGGAACTCCTCGATGCGCGCTCGCCCGTCGTCCGTGATGCGGTAGTACCGGCGCAGCCGCCCGTTGTGCTCGGCGGAGCGCGCCGTGATGCACCCGGCCTTCTCCAGGCGCTTGAGCAGCGGGTAGAGCGTCGACTCCGTGAGCCCCATGCTCGCCGGTACGTCCTTCACGATCTGGTAGCCGTAGGACTCCTCGCCGGAGACGGCCGCGAGCACGCAGGCCTCCAGGAAGCCGCGCTTCATCTGTGCCTCCATCCGCACACCTCCTCTCGTCATATACTATGCTATATACACTATACGATGCAAGGTATTAGACGTCAACTCTCATCGCGAAGATTCTCCGGCCCCTGCGCGCTGCGAACGTGATATCGCGGGGCGGTTGGCATTATGCATGAAACGTCAAGTAACGCTCTTTTGATCCACTTCCACTCGGCCCCATATGCCTTGTACAACACCCCCCTTCAACCTTGGGTTCAAGGGAGCCGCTAGGCTGGGCGTGCCGGACGGTAAGGTCCTGGACGCGATGGTGGACTTCTCCGATGCCATAGGGGTCATGGGTCTACGCCGATGGAGGCCCACGCACGCGGCAGGGCTCGCCCGTCACCGCTGGTCGCCGGACGGTCCCCACGCCCCGCTCGCCAACGCGCAGGCGACAGCAGCAGTCCAGCGCTAGCTGGAGACGCCGGAATGCCCAGAAGATGCGTTTCCCATCACTGCGACAGAGCTTTTTGCAGGGGTGGCAATTTTTCCTAATATCGAGGTCAGCTTGGCTTCGGTAGCCACCTTGAGAGCATCGCCAATAGACTCTTCCTTTATGCGTTCGGCATAATCGTAGGCAATACCCAAAAATTCCAGTCCCGAGTAACAGGAGTACAATTGCTGCCAGTGTTGCCAGCTGTTGGGAGATGGAAGATGGACTGCGATGGCTACCCATGCGTTCCCATGCCGTTGATGTGCACCGCCTTTGTGCCGGGGCAGATTGACGCTGCGGTTGCAGGCATTTCCGACCCCGATTCGCGCGCCATTGCCACGGCAGAAGCGCTGTACTTTCGCGGACAGGCCACCCTCGCTGCCAAGACAGCGCGCCCCTATCTTGACGCCACCGACCCCGCACTGCGCTATTCCGCATGCTTTATCTGCGGATACGCCAGTCTGTCGCTCAACCGTATCGCCGATGCCCGCCGGTGCCTTGCTGGCATCCTCGATACGCCAGCCGACAAGGAATCGCCTGCCGTCCACGCCATGCACATCCTGTTCGCCTCGGCCGCGAGCGTCCTGCTGCACTTGCCTTCCCCGTATTCCGCCGAAGAGTTTTATCCGCTTGCGGCGCATCTGCCCGAAGGCCTGCGCCTGTTCGCCAGCTATGTGATGGCGCACGCCTTGTATCTGCGCGGCGAATATGGCCGCAGCCTGGGCATGGTGGAAAATGCCCTGATCATGAAACAGGGAAGCTATCCCATCTCGGAGCTGTTCCTGCACCTGGCAGCTTCCATGGCATGCATGAGCCTCAAGGACATCGACGCCGCAAAAACGCACTTCGGAGCTGCTTGGAACGTTGCGCGCCCCGACGGCCTTGTCGAACTTATCGGCGAGCACCACGGCCTTTTGCAGGGGCTTATCGAGGCGTGTCTAAAAACGCAATACCCTGACGACTTCGCACGCATCATCGAGATTACGTATCGATTCAGCTACGGCTGGCGGCGCATCCACAACCCCGATTCGGGCGAGGACGTGGCTGACGACCTGACGACCACGGAATTCACCATGGCCATGCTCGCCTGTCGCGGGTGGACCAACGCCGAAATCGCACGCCATATGGGAGTATCGCCGGGCACCGTCAAAAACCGCCTATCCGGCGTATACGCAAAGCTTGGCATCGGCACACGCGCCGAGCTGGTCGCGCATATGTTACGTTAGCGACCGGACTACCAAGCGCATCGAACGCGTTCCGGAACCCGGCGCTTCGCTCGATCAATTTGGACATTTTGACCCTTGAACGGCACTACCGCCACGGGGCGCCTTCTCGCAAAATTGGATTATTTCCACCGATACTTGCGGGATGGGAGCCCAAGATGCTTGATCGCCGTTCGTTACTTGTCGCCGGAGCGTCCTCGTTAGCGAGCATTATGATGCCGCGCGTGCCGGGAAGCGCAAACGCCTTCATATTGCCGTTCGCACCCACCGAAGCCCATGCCGACGAAAAAGACCCCTTCAGGGTGCTCGTTCTCTCGCGCACCATGTTCGGTGTGGTCGTGGTCGACGTCGCCAACAAGAATACGCCCATCACGGGTGCCCAGGTCACGCTCATATCGCGCTATGCCGCAGGCAAGCAGCTCACCGCCACGACCGATGACGAAGGCACGGCCATCTTTGAGGTCGCCCCTCTTTCAGAAGGCTACGTGGACGAGGCAACGCTTCTCGACGCGTACGACTTTAACGGCGGCATCTCCATTAGCATGGCGGGCTACCGTGATGTCGAGATTCCCCTTGCGCGTATCCAGGGCGGCACCGCCATAACCGCGCCCACGCGTCCGCTTTCCGACGGCGAGCCGTACTTCCGCCAGCTCACATTCGACGAATGGGACATCCAGTACGCTGAAGCCACGTTCATGACATTGCCGAAGGACGACACGGCAAACGAGCAGCCCGATACGCACGCCTTTACCGTGCAGGCACATCTGCCACAGGGTGGACAGGCAACGCTGCGCATCAACAAAGTGACGCCTGCCGCGGGCAGCTCACCCGAAACCTTCACGCAGATTGGCCAAGTCAAGGCCAGCGCATCGGGTGCGGATAATCTGGCAACGTTCACGCTTGAAGACACGTTCCTTGATGCAGCTTCGGGCCTTCTGGAAGAAGGGTGCAAGCTGCGCTTTGTCCTCGACTACCAGGGCAAAACCTACACGCTCTCATCCCCTATGGCCGTTGTTACCGCGCCGGCGGCAAAGGCGGAATCCGGATCGACCACTATCGTCCCCACTACCATGGACCAAGAGATCACTCCGTTTGATTTCCCCGCGGCGTTTCCCGGCATCGGCGGCAATAAGTTCACGTGTTGGATGCCCTCGTTCCCCATTTTGTTCGATTTCTCGTTTGCCGGGTACGTACTGTTTGGCGGAGGATACAAACCAGCCAGCTATATGAACGATTCGGGCAACCCTGATCCTGAATACTGGAAGAAGTCACCGCGTGAGTCGGGCGCCAAGCAGGCAAACCGCTACCTCGACGAGATGGAGGGGAAGTGGAATCAGTACAAGAGCATGAGTGCCGGTTCGGGCACCGATCCAAGAAACACCAAGCTCCTTCGCCACCATTGCACGCTGCTATTCACGATGGATATCGCAACACAGGTGTACGGCTCGCTCGCCTACGATTGGGTGGGCAAAACCTGGGGTAACAACAACGACCCCGCATACGGCAATATTAAGGCCCTCTTCCAGGTAAGAACCGACCTCAATTGGACAGAACAGTTTACCCTAGGACCGGTGCCGTTTTTCCTAAACGTCAACCCCTGGGTGCTGGCGAAGCTGGCGCTCGCCGTGGGTGCCCACACGCACGGCAGCGGCGCGGCGTTTTTCAAGAACATTTCGCTCGACTATTCAAACACCTCGGGCTCATTCACTATCCAGATCGGGCTTGCCGTCACCTTTGGCGCCGGCGTTGCAGGCGTCGCCTCGTCTGCCGTGCGTGGCGCCGCATCCCTCACCCTGTTCATTGGGTACGAGAAGGCGGACGGGCACCAGCTTCCGCGGCTGCGCGTGGGTGCAGACGTCGATGTCGATGTGATACTCCAGTTCGTAATGTTCAAGTGGACCACCAAGGCTTGGTCGGGGTCGTGGCCCACACTCCTCGATTCGTGGAATATGTCGGTGAACAATGGCAACCAGTATGTGCTCCAGCGCTCTGAGCTCGCATTGGGTGGAGATACGCCTTACACGCTGGATGCCCGCTTCGGCTCGGCCGGCAACATCGAGGCGGGCGGCGTGCCGCAATTTATCGCATCGGCCACCATCGTCACCAACGCCGAGCTGCTCGCACGCGCCGAGGTTAAGGCCGCTGTCGTAAACGTCGCGCCCGTCGTGCGCGATTGGGATCAAGCGGTCACGCGCATTGAGCTCGAGGCGGATGCAGAAAGCGACGACACAGGACAGATCGAGCATTTCGTCCATGCACTGATAGAGAACGACGAAAACGCCGCGACGATGTATAAGTACACCTATATCGGGCAGGCGAAGGACGCCGCTGCGGACCCCAACGCCAATTCTGCTGGTGTATCGGAAGACGAGCGTGGCGGCATCAAGCCCTCGAGCGACAACGTGCTGTTTGCTGGCGTGCTCAGCGAAGCCCACATGAAGCTGGCAATGATTGCCGGCGTAGAATGCCTGTTCCGTATCGCCTCGGTGCGCTACGGCGACAATGGTCGCTCGCGCCTGGTGGTACACACAAAGGCAAACGGAACGTGGTCCGCTCCCACGCCTGTGGACTTTCCCCTTGGGTTTGGCGAGGGCGACGTGGAGCGCGACAGCATATACGATTACGACTTCGACGTAGTGGAATATACGGACGGAAGAGGAAACCAGGACGCCTACGTGCTGCTGGTCTCGGGCGAGCGCCCCGCCGGCGACAACACCCTTTTCGATACGGCGAGCACATCCGGCATACTGTCCGTTGTGCGCCTGCGCATAAGCAACGACGGAGTTCGCGTGATATCGCACACGTCGTGGCGCAGCATCTCGCGCGGCCGCCTTCAGGAGGATGGCTACCATTGCCTGCAGTGCCCACGCATCACGGTGGGCAAGACACTTGTCGACGGGCGCCTGTCGGGCGCCTACCTCCACCGCCGCGGAACCACCGCAGAAAAGACGCTCGGCAGCGAGGCTGAGGTTGCGCTGGAGTGCTTTACCCTATGGTCGGACGTTTCGGGCGACAGCCTGACGTTCCGCCAAGTTCTCCGCTTTCCGCAAGCACCGTCGAGCATCGAGCTGGGTGAGCCCGAGAATATCAACGGCAAAATGGTGGTGCCCGTTGCATACGAGACCGCAGACGGTTGCGGCTGCGCATCGTACGCCGTGATCGGCCAGTCCATCGCGGGCTGGGGCGTTATGTCGCCAGATGCCACAGTACCCCACGCGGTGCCGTGGCCGCAGCACACGGGCTTTTTGGCAACTGTCAACGAGCAGCTGCAGCATGTTACGTGGACGCGAGGCGCATCGGCATTTGCAACGCAGCCCGTGGGTGCCGCAGGCTGTGGCCCGGCATCGTTTAGCGTAAGCAACAACGGCAGGTGCGTGCTCTATGTAGAGAACACCGATGGCAAGGTGGGACAAACCTACGACGAAGAAGGCAACCCGGTTGCAGTGATGGGCAAGCACTTCCGCATCTTCGCCAGCACCTTGGCGGGCGATCTGCTCACGGAGCCGTTTGTGATGTGCGAGCTGGACCATCCCGTCGATCAGATAACGACATTTTTGACGTCGGGAGGCATGCTCTCCGCGCTCGCCACGCACATTGTGAGCGCGGAGAAGAGCGAGGCAGAGCTGCACGACATCGAAGTGCCCTTGGTGGCGTGTGCCACTCCGACGGGCGCCGTTGCTACCTCGGGCGCGGTGGTGCCCGGAGCAGCAGGCGAATCCTTCATGGTCACGGTGCGAAACGACGGCAACACCTTACTGACCGCCGGCACGATCAATCTGTACCGAGAGGGCTCCAGCCAGCCGTTCTCCAGCGCATCCATCGGATTCGGAGTGAACGCACGCATGGCTTCGATCTACGATCCAGAGCTTGCCGAGGACGCTTCGGCCAACGATATGGCACACGTGAAGTACGCGCTCGAGACGCTGGGCGCACGTTTTGCAACGCACCCGCTGGTAGCCGACAACGGCAACGCCGTGCTGGCACCGGGTTGCACGGCACAGTTCCGTATGAGCTTCGCCATCCCCGAGAGTTGGAGCGACGAAGTGGGCAAACGCGTAACGCTGTATGCGAAGGCGCGTAATCTGGTGGCGCTCGATCCCGTAACGCTCGAAGAAATTCGACCGGGCGCGAACTCGGCGCTGGGTGCTGTACTGCATGAGCTCCACGTGCCCGACGCGGCATGCGAACGCTCAGAAGTTCAGGTCGGCGTATGCGACAGCGCGGACGCCACAGGGCTTCACGACGCCCCGATGACGGCGGACGGCGATGGTGGCTCAAGTGGCGGCGGTACTGACGAGGGCGGCGGCTCCGGCGGAAGCAGCTCCGGCAGTGGCAAGGACCACGGCAATAACAAGCGCTCCGGAAAAGCGGGCGCGCTTGCGGGCACGGGCGATGCCAACGTTCCCCTCACGGCAGCCGCTGCAGCACTCGCCGCGGCAGGCGCCGGCCTCGTCGCCTACAGTGCCCGCCGCACGGCGCTCGAGATCGACACCGCCAATGAGGCCAATTCGGATAGGCCTCGCTAGCTCCTAGTTACTTTTGTGAGAGACGTCGACTCGGCTCATCGAACATCAAATGGGCTGGTTCTGGATACCCAGAGCCAGCCCATTACGCATTAGATATCGTCAGAGGAGTCGAGTTCTGCCTCGAGCTTGGCACGGCGTCTTTTCGCCGTGAAAAACGTTGCGCACAGGCCAGCAAACGTGGCCGCGAAAATCGTCGCACCGCAGAACACGCCCGTGGCCAGGTTCGCCAACCAAAAGACGCTTTCGAGCGGTACGATCTGCGCCTCAGCGATACAGCGCATTGCGGCAATAACAAGCGCGAACGCGGCGCCGCTAAGACCGCTGAGAAGTAGGAAATATCCAACAGGAAGATGCTCGGTTTGCCCAAAACGATTGGTATCGACATAGCCCTTCCGCGTTTGCAGTCCTGCGCAAATCAACATCACGAGAACGAGCCACAAATACATGGCTGCCTCGAACGGCGTTGCAAAACCATGCGGCATTTCACTGGCGTCGCTGTGAACCCACGCAACCTGTCGAGCTATAAACTGGTAGAAAAATATCATCAACATGCCAAACGAAAGCAGCACGAAACCAATCTTGTAGATCTTCGCGCTCTCAGCCTCCAGGCGCTCATCCTTTGGGCCGGCATATTCACGCCACTTTTGCACGAGTTTTAAATCTTCAAATTTCATAGCGAACTCCTAAAGAGCGTTAGGGTCGACGTCGATCCCGTCTTCCCAAAACAGATCGTTCAACGTAACGCGTAGCGCTTTGCAGATCGCCACGCACAAATTGAGCGTGGGGTTGTAGCCGCCCGCCTCGATCAGGCCGATGGTCTGGCGCGTAACGCCCACGGCCTCGGCCAAGTCAGCTTGCGAAAGGCCAACCGCCGCGCGCGCCGCCTTCATGCGTAGGTTCTTTTTGCCCGGCATGGATTTCCTTTCGTAGTAATGGACAGATATCCGTTGCAACATGACAGAAATATATTGCATCCATCAGAAGATGTCAACTATATCTGTCATTATGAAAACCATATTCGTCATCGCCATGCGGACATTACAACTTCGGTTCACTATTCAAACTTACTCGGACAGAACCGACTCGGTTTTGTCCGAGTAAACTCGAGCATAAACTGATTCATGCGATACAATTAACTCGGACAAAAC
>CAMQPJ010000014.1 GCA_947003675.1 uncultured Collinsella sp.
TTGCTGCATCCGGGGGAGCGCGAGCCGCGTTCCGAGGCCTTTGAGCTTATCGATGAGCTGCATCGTCGCGGTATCGTGTTTATGCCGGCGAGCGGCCGTCAATATGCGAGCTTGCGCCACCTGTTTGCCCCGGTGGCCGATGAGCTCGCATATGTATGCGAAAACGGAGCCCTGGTGATGAGCGAGGGACGTGCCGTTGTCAAGCGTTCCATGGAGCGCAGCCTTGCTATGGATATCGCGAATGCCGTGGTTGCGTATCCCCATGCCGACGTGACCCTTTCGTGCGAGGGGCACCTCTACACCATGAGCGGCAATGATGCGTTCGTCGACCATTTGCGCTATGAGGTCCACTGCGATGTGGCGGTGGTCGACCGTCCCGAGGACATCGACGAGGACGTCATTAAGATTGCCTTCCAGACGCCCGAGGTTGATCAGCCGGCGGCGCTGGAGCATTTTGAGCGCCTCTTCAGCGACCGTGTCGACGTGATGACGTCGGGAACCGAATGGACGGACTTTATCGGTTTCGGTTCGGGCAAGGGCTCCGCGCTTGCCGATTACGGTCGTGCCCTGGGTATTTCGCCCGATGAGATGATGGCGTTTGGCGACAATGAGAACGATCGCGACATGCTTAACGTCGTGGGCCATCCCTATCTGATGGAGAGCTGCAATCCCTCTATGCGTGGCATCAACGACCGCGTCCGCTACGTGCGCACGGTCGAAGAAGAGCTGCGTCGTCTACTTGCTGAGTAGACATTTGGGACATGTCTAGAAATCTACTTTTTGCTGCAGAGTGCGGAAAGGTGGATTTTAAGGCATGTCCCAAACATCTATCGGCAGTCGGGGCAGAGACCCTCGAAGATGGTGTAGTGCGACGTGACGTGCCAGCCGATTTGCTCGGACGCTTTGGCGTCGAGCTGGGCATCGAAGGGGAGCGGTACGTCGATGACGCGGCTGCACGAGGTGCAGATGATATGCGCGTGCGGCTCGATGGTGCGATCGAAGCGACTGCCGCCCGGTGTCTTGATGGAGAGGATCTCGCCGGCGTCGGCCAAGAGATTGAGATTGCGGTAGACCGTACCGCGGCTGATTTTGTCATCCTGCGCGCGCACGACGTTGTAGATTTCGTCGGCGGTGGGATGGTTATAGCTTTGGCGTACGGCGTCAAGAACCAGCTTTCGCTGCTTGGTATTCCTTCTTTGCACCGCCATGCGCCTCGCCTCTTTTCTATCAACGGTCGTAGGTAAATGATACCGTATTTAGCACACAATACTAATAATGAGGAGTGAAACCGTCTTCATTGGCAAGTGGGGCTCGGGCCTCGGCGTCTACGAGGCGAAAACGCGTTCCCATGCGCTCGTAGGAGGCATGAAGCGTCTCGAGATGAGATAGGATGTTTGCCGGAGCTCCCTGTATCTCCATCTCGACTGAGCCGTCTTCCATGTTACGCACCCAGCCGGTGAGGGAGCGCGCCTGTGCGAGGTTGGTGTTGGTGAAGCGGAAACCGACGCTCTGGACCTGCCCCTCCCACCGCAGGAAATAGCGCTGCGGGGCGTCTTGAGTGGCCTCGTCGCTTGCGAGCACGGTGAGCCTACGGCGCAGCTCAAGCTCGACGCCAGAGGGCTTTTGGGGTTCGCGGCTGCCGCCGGTGACGCCCGAGAAAAGCTTGTCGAAAAAACCCATCGCTATGCCTGCTTGTTAGAGTCAGCGGGGAAGGCGATACCCGCCTGCTGTCGCACGGCATCCATGATACGCAGCGACACGAGCGTGACATCGCGGTAGTGGCCAAGCTCGTGGCGTCCCGCCGGGGTCTCCCAAATCTCTTCCTTAACGTTATCGATGCCGCCGATGGCGGTGATAAAGTCTGTGAGTTCGTATTCCATAGTGTTGCTCGATTTGGGTAGGTCGAGCACGAGGCTGTTGTCGCCCTGTTCGCGTGGTGCCTCGGTCGCCGAGCCGCGTACGACATCGCCGCGATAGTCGATGCGGACGTTGCGGGGCGTGGACAGATGGTCGATCTGGATAGTGCCACGCTCGCCTTCGATCTGCGAGGGCAGCAGGTCATTCGTAATTTTGGAGTGCGCGAGCTCGACGGAGATACGGCCACCGCCGTAGCTGGCGAGGATGGAACCGCAGCCGTCGATGGGGCCGTGCGTGAGCTGTCGCGTGGTGGGGTCGAGCAGAGTAGTCATGCTCGTAAGGCCGGAGGGCATGCCGAAAATCTCGACCATGGGCTCGACGGTGTAGACGCCAATATCCATGAGGGAACCCGATGCCATGTTGCAGTCGAAGATATTGGTGGCGCGTCCCGCGAGAATCTCGTTGTAGCGCGAGGAATATTTGCCAAAGCGCAATGAGGCGCGGCGGATGGGGACGATCTCGCCCAGGGCGTCCTCGATGGCGTGGAAGGCGGGATCGTGGAGGGGGCGCATGGCCTCGAGGGCTACGACACCTGCTGCCTCGGCAGCGCGGAAGACTTCCAGCGCCTGCGCTTCGGTTGCGCAGAAGGGCTTCTCGACGATGACGTGCTTGCCGCCGGCGATACAGGCGAGCGCCTGCTCGTAGTGGAGCGCATTGGGGCTGCCGATGTAGACGGCGTCGACGTCGTCGGCGGACGCAAGCTCGTCAAGTGCGGTGAAGTTACGCTCGCCGCCGCGCTCGGCGGTAAAGGCAGCACCGCGATCTGCATTGCGCGAGAGCGTGCCCACAAACGCGGCTTGGTCGTTGGCGTTGACGACCTGGATAAAGTCGTCGGTAATCATGGATGTGCCGATGGTCGCGATGCGCAGCATACGTCCCCCTTGCGTTGTTTGGTCTACAGGATGAGTGTAGCGCGTGGGGATATAAAGCTGCGCGAAAACGCTATTACAGGTCGCTCTCGTTGAAGCCGGTGTCGATATCGAGGTTGCTGCCGTCGGCCGCCGTGGTGGCGAGCTCATCGCAGCGCTCGTTGAGCTCGTGACCGGCGTGACCCTTAACCCAGATGAACTCAACCTTGTGCTTGCTCTTGGCGGCGAGCAGGCGCTCCCACAGGTCGCGGTTCTTGACGGGCTGCTTGTTGGCGGTTTTCCATCCGCGTTTTTTCCATCCGTCAATCCAGTGCTTGTTGAAGGCGTTGACGACGTACTGCGAATCGGAATGGACTTCGACGTCGCAGGGGCGGTTGAGTGCCTCGAGCGCCACGATGACCGCCATGAGCTCCATGCGGTTGTTGGTGGTCTTGGCGTAACCGCGCGAAAGCTCGGAGGTGAAGGTCTTGCCGGCGGGGTTGGTGTATTTGAGCACGGCGCCGTAGCCGCCGCGTCCCGGATTTGATCGGGCCGAGCCGTCGGTATAGATGATGACCTTCACGGGCTTCCTTTCATTGGGTACGTTTCGTGTGAGTGACCATTGTAGCGCCATGCCCGCCGGGGGCTAGCAATCTACGATTTCTACCCCGTCTTCTGACAGTTAGTTGGCATGGATGATGCGGTTAAGTTCGTCGAGGTATTGCTGCAAGAGGGGAGAGGGCTTGCGCTCGTCGTGCATGATATAGCCTACGTGCATCGTTGGGGCGTCTGCTAACGGGATCGATGCCATACCCCATTGCATTTCATTGGAGAGGACACCGGTCGACAGGGTGTAACCGTTCGACGTGATAAGTAAGTTGGTAAGTGTTCCACGGTCCGAGATTCGTATGTTGCGGTCGCAAGGGATATAGCTAAAAGGTTCCTCGGCGTAATAGAAGGAGTTCGAGGTTCCCTGCTCAAAGCTGTAGCGCGTATAGGGCGTGAGGTCGGCAAGGGACAGCTGAGGGCGGCGTGCGAGCGGGTGACGCTCGCTAACGAACACGTGGACTTTCGCATCAAAGAGGGGATGAAAGCTCGCTCGGGCATCGGTAAAGGCCTTCTGCAAGACACGGGTATTAAAGTCGTCCAGATAGAGGATGCCGATGTCGCTGCGAAACGCGCGCACGTCGTCGATGATCTGCGCTGTGGTGGTCTCGCGCATGATGAACTCGAACTTGCTGTCGCGGCAGCGCTCGACCACGTTGACAAAGGCCTCGACCGAAAAGGCGTAGTGTTGGGCCGAGATAGCAAGGCGGGCTTGCGGGGTGCCGCCGTCCTCGTAGCGCGCCTCGAGCATATCGGCCTGCTCTACGACCTGGCGTGCATAACCCAAAAGCTCGGTGCCGTCGTTGGTGAGTGCAACACCGCGGCAAGAGCGCGTAAAGATTTCGATATGAAGTTCCTGTTCCAGGCTTTTGACGGCGTTTGAGATGTTGGACTGAGCGGTATAGAGGCGCTGAGCTGCGGCGTTGATTGAGCCGGACTCTGCCACGGCGATCAAAAAGCGAAGCTGCTGGAGGGTCATCGGCGCCCGTCCTTTCGATAGCTATCTATAAAACCGATAACAGGTTAGCGCTTTTAAGTGATTGACCGAGGGAAACAATGTTCGTACTATTCAAAACACACAAAGGCGGTAGGTAATTAAGCCAACCACGGAACCGGGATGCGAAAGGAGGCCCGCATATGAATTGCTTACCAAGACGAATGCCGGGCTCCTGTTTGCGCCCGTCGGCGTGATCAGGAGACAGCGACTTACTTCTCTCTTATTTATTTACTTTTATTTGATCAAGGAGATCGTCATGAGCCAGTTCATCAACAACCCCGAGCACACCTTTGGTTTCGATACCCTGCAGCTGCACGTTGGTCAGGAGAGCGCCGATCCTGCATCCGACTCCCGTGCCGTGCCTATCTACCAGACCACGAGCTATGTGTTCCGCAACTCCCAACACGCCGCCGACCGCTTTGGTCTTGCCGACGCCGGTAACATCTACGGCCGTCTGACCAACTCCACCCAGGGCGTCTTCGAGGACCGTATCGCCGCCCTCGAGGGTGGCGTGGCAGGTCTTGCCGTCGCCTCCGGTGCTGCTGCTATCACCTATACCCTGCAGGCTCTTGCCCAGGCCGGTGACCACGTGGTGGCTCAGAAGACCATCTACGGTGGTTCCTACAACCTG
Organism: uncultured Collinsella sp.; assembly: GCA_947003675.1. GTDB lineage: Bacteria > Actinomycetota > Coriobacteriia > Coriobacteriales > Coriobacteriaceae > Collinsella. Next base: position 5,000 of record CAMQPJ010000014.1, read on the forward strand.
CTGGAGCATACGCTCTCCCAGTTTGGTGTCGAGACCACGTTTGTCGATGCCCATAACCTGGAAGAGGTCGAGGGTGCCATCAAGGACAACACCACGGTCATTTACCTTGAGACGCTCGGCAACCCCAACTCCGACATCCCCAACATTGACGCCACCTCCGAGGTCGCCAAGAAGCACGGTCTGCCGGTTGTCGTCGACAACACCTTCGGCACCCCGTATCTGTTCCGTCCGCTGGAGCATGGTGCCAACATCGTCGTCCACTCTGCAACCAAGTTCATCGGCGGCCACGGCACCTCGCTGGGCGGTGTGATCGTCGACGGCGGTAACTTCGATTGGAAGGCGAGCGGAAAGTACGCCCAGATCGCTGAGCCCAACCCCTCCTACCACGGTGTTTCGTTTGCCGAGGCTGCCGGTCCCGCTGCCTTCGCAACCTATGTCCGCGCTATCCTGCTGCGTGACGAGGGCGCCTGCATCAGCCCGTTCAACGCCTGGGTCCTGCTCCAGGGCACCGAGACTCTGTCGCTGCGCGTTGACCGTCATGTCGAGAACACCAAGAAGGTCGTTGAGTTCCTGACCGGTGACAGCCACGTCGCCAAGGTGAACCACCCGAGCCTGCCTGAGCACCCCGATCACGAGCTCTATCAGAAGTACTTCCCCCGTGGCGGTGCCTCGATCTTTACCTTTGAGATTAAGGGTGGCCAGGAGGCAGCTTGGAAGTTCATCGATCATCTGCAGGTGTTCTCGCTGCTCGCCAACGTGGCCGACGTCAAGTCGCTCGTCGTGCACCCGGCTACCACCACGCACTCCCAGCTCTCTGCCGAGGAGCTCGCCGAGCAGAACATCACGCCCTCCACGATCCGTCTTTCCATCGGTACCGAGAACGCCGAGGATATCATTTGGGATCTGAAGCAGGCCTTCGCCGCGCTGGACGAGTAAGGCGACTTGTGCAAGGACCCCTTGCGACTCGATAGGTATAACTGCATAAAATGCCTGCTCAAGGCGCCTGTGCGAACAATGGTTGCACAGGCGCCTTTTTTGCATAGAGAGGGTGCAAAAACAGGGTTTTTGATACGATTTATGCATTTGAGTTGTGGAAAACTCCTGTTGAGAGGATGTGAGTTTTACGCAATTGACGTGCGCCTTTTGAGTAAAACCGCAGGTCGCGATTTGCTCGGGGTACTATGCAGCGCGATCGAATCACACGCAGCCCAAACGCAGCAAAAACACACTACGGAGGTTTCCAGCTACATGAGGATCGATTCACGAAAACCGAAAGCCGCCGCCCTTTCCGCCGCTCTGACCGTGGCACTTTTGGCGGGCGTCGGCGCAACTGATGCCCACGCGGCAACACTATCCGATACGGTCGGATCTACGCCGTCCGAGGCGACGCTGGTGCAGCCCGTCGACTACCGCGGTGACGGTTACGGCTCTATGCAGGAGTGGAACGCCTCGATGGGGGCGAAGCGCGATTCCCTGGAGATGCGCGCTCAGATCATTATGAATATGTATGGCGACTATGCTACCGATGACGAGCGCGCTGTGTTGCAGGGCTGCATCGACGGCGCGAGTAGCCTGTTGACGATGGGGGAGGTCGACGCCAAGTCGACCGAGCTCGACGAGCTTCGCTCTACGCTAGAGGATGCCAAGCGCGAGGCGCTCGAGGCTGCCGCAGCCGAAGCCGAGGCCGCTGAGGCCGTTCAGGCTTCGTATTACAACGCTGGCTCCGGCTCGTCTTACGCGTCTGCCGCGTATTACGCGAACGGCTCGGGCCTGACGCGCTCGAGCGGCGTCAATAACTATAACGGCCGCCGCGAGACTTATTACAGCAGCAACGTGTTGTATCACCACCGCACGGGCGAATGGACGCAGGACGCCGAGGGCTTTTGGCGCGATTCCGATGGCTACTACGTCGTTGCCGCGGGCGATAAGGCCCAGGGCTCCACGTTTACCGGGTCCAAGGGCGAGTGCAAGGTCTATGACTCCGGCTGCGCTGCCGGAACCACCGATTACTACACTGGCTGGTAATTTTTCTGCATCACGGATATTTGACGGACGGGCGTCTTTACCGAGCTTTAGGGCAACGTAAGGACGCCCGTTCTATGTATGCGTTTGAGTTAACAGAGCGCTTACCGTGGCAGTACGCCGCGCATATGGGCGCGGGGCACACTAGTTCATGAGAAATAAGGTCTTTCTCGTGGAGGAAGTGGTCTTGTGAACGCTCGAGATATTGCTATTGCCGCCGTCGCATTGGTGCTTGGCTGCCTTGGTCCTACGGCCGCGCTCGTTGTGGGCATGCAGGGGTCTTGTGGGGCTGCCTCTATCGTGGTCAGTGCGTTGATCGCGGCCGCACTGCTGGGAAGTGCGGGTGTAGTCCTTTGTCGCGACGATGAGGACCAGGCGTCGGAGTCGCAGCTCTAACCGTCGGGACATCGACTACTGGTTATAGATGAAGATGAAAGCCGCCGTAAGGGGAGTGCTCCTTGTGGCGGCTTTGCTGTTGAGCCTGTTGACGTGGTGAGCCGGGCGCTACCAGCTTTTCTCGATATCGCGGATGCGCTGATAGAGCCAATCGTTTTGCGGCACTTGGATATCGTGTTTGACGGCCAGGCGGCAAATGGTGCCCGCGAACTCCTCGACTTCGGTTTTTCGTTGTGCGATGCGGTCCTGCGCCATTGAGGGCATACCGGCGGGGTCGATTCCCTCGATGAGGTGCACCATCTGCGTCAGGTCTGCCTCGGTCAGCTCAATGCCCTCGGCGTTGGCGACCGCAAGCGTTTCGCGCATGGCAGAAACAAAGCAGCGACGCTGCTCGGAGCCCGGCTCCGTGGCGCTTCCGTAGGTCCCGCCGTAGGCCATGCACGTCTGGTTGATGCCGTCGTTGAGCATGAGTTTGGCCCACATGCGGTGCGTAACGTCGCTCTCGACGGTATGGGCGATGCCGCAGCGCGTGTAGAGCTCGTCGATGGCGGTGACGGTTGCGAGCTCAGTGCCGGCCGCCGCGCCAAAGCGGATTTCGCCCGCATTGGTAAAGGTGAGCTCTCCGTTGAGGAACACGGCGTCCATGCCCTGGCAAATACCAAGAACGGTATGCTCCCAGCCAAAGCGCTCGGCAATCTTCTGCTCGCTCGTAATGCCGTTACACAGCGAGGCGATGAGCGTATTGGGTCCCACGACGCGCTCCATAGTCTTGAGTGCTTGGTTGAGTCCAGTCGTCTTGACCGTGAGAATGACCAGATCGGCGGGCGTTGCCTCGCTGGCGCGGACGGACTTGAGCGCACAGGGCTTGCCATTGACGGTGAGCGCATCGCCCGCGTGACGCTCAAAACGGGCGTCATCCATAACGTATTCGACGGCGTCGTTACCGAGTGCCTGGGCGATCATACTGCCGTAGAGTAGCCCGACGCCGCCCTTGCCGATAAAGGTGACCTTGTTGATCTGCATGTGAATTATCTCCCCATATAAAAGGTGCCCGCGTAAGGGGCGCCTGATGGATTGTATGCCGCCAGCGCACCTTGTGCATGCAGGGTGGCGATTTTTAAATGAATGGACGTGTGGAGCTTACGCTGCGGGGCAGACCGCGAAAACGCGTGCGGGATATCCAACGCCATCGCGCACCTTGGGGAAGGTGCAGAAGATGACGGCGCCTGTGGCGGGAAGCTCGTCCAGATGGTCCATGACCTCGATCTGGTAACGGCCGACCGAGAGGATGTATTGTTCGCCGGGGTAGGGGCAGGCATCCTCACGCGTGGTTGCGCTCGCCTTCTTTCATTGGGCTTTTTGCTGATGTTAAAGCGCTGCCGTGACAGCTCGATTTCTGCTGCGTTACGATACATTCTCGATTGCGATTCCACGATGTTTCGGCTGCGTGACCATTGTGTTTCGCCTTGCCGAGCGCTGATGGCGAAGGGAGGGTCCGTGCAATACCGCGTTGACCCCAAAAGTGGTAACCGAATATCTGCTCTGGGCCTGGGCTGCATGAGGTTTCCCGGTGCGCCGGGACGTCCGGACGCGAAGACAGCCGATGCCATCATTTCCCGTGCGGTGGAGCAGGGGATTAATTATCTGGATACCGCGTATCTCTATCCCGGTAACGAGGTGTGCGTGGGCGCCTCACTTGAGCGCCTGGGACTGCGCGACCGGGTGTTGCTGGCGACCAAGTTGCCGCACGCTTCGTGTGCATGCACAGGGGATTTCGACCGTTTCTTTGACGAGCAGCTGCGTCGGCTGCGGACCGACCATATCGACTATTACCTTATGCACAACATCACCTCGCCTGCTCAGTGGGAACGTGTGGTGGCGCTGGGCATCGAGGACTGGATCGCGCGTCAAAAGGCGGCGGGGCGCATTCGCCAGATTGGTTTTTCGTATCACGGCAGCGCGGCGGATTTTCTGACGATGCTTGACGCATATGACTGGGATTTTTGCCAGATCCAGTACAACTATGCCGGCGAGCGTTACCAAGCGGGAACGGCGGGACTCATGGCGGCTGCGGAGCGCGGGCTCGCGGTGTTTGTGATGGAACCGCTTTTGGGTGGACGCCTGGCGGGCAAACTGCCGCCGCGGGCACGCGCTGTGCTCGATGACGCCCGTGACCCGCATTTGCTCACTCCAGCTGCCTGGGGGCTTTCGTGGGTTTGGAACCATCCTCAGGTGACGATGCTGCTTTCGGGTATGACCGATACCGCGCAGGTGGATGAGAACGCGGCGCTGGCCGATCGCGCACTGCCGGATTCGATGACAACTACTCAGCTCGATGCCATCGCACGCGTGCTGAGAGAGTTTGAAAAATCGAATCGCGTTCACTGCACGGGATGTGGCTATTGCATGCCGTGTCCTAAAGGCATCAATATCCCTGGGTGTTTTGCCGCCTACAACGCAAGCTATGCGCATAGCTGGTTTACGGGGTTGTCTCAATACTTTACGGCGAGCGCGGTGCGGACGAACGAGCCCAAGCTGGTGAGCAATTGCGTCAAGTGCGGCAAATGCGCACGTCACTGCCCGCAGCACATCGATATCCCCGGGCGCTTGGACGACGTACGCCGCCGTTTTCAGCCTGGCCCCGTGACGGCGGTGCTTAAGGCCTTCGGCAAAACGCGCTCCTCATGACCCTTTTATAACTTGCGGTGGAATAGTTCCTGTTTGCGGCAGAATAGGACATCGACAGGAACTATTTCACCGCAACTGAAGGGGGCTGTCGTGGGCTATCGGGATTCATGTGATGGTTTGCGTGATGTTCGCTGGGGCGTTTTGGGCGCTGGACACATTTCGCATCGATTCGCATCGTCGCTCAAGGAGGTGGACGGGGCACGGCTTGTGGCTGCCGCCGGTCGCACTCCTTCGCATGTTGAGGAGTTTTGCAGGGCGTTTTCGATTGACGCCGCGCGCAGTTATGCCACGGCTGACGATAGCGGCGATGCGGCTTATGATGCGCTGATTGCCGATCCCGATGTCGACGCAATCTACTTGGCTCTTCCGCATGGCATGCATACGCGTTGGGCCTGTCGCGCGCTGTGCGCCGGAAAGGCCGTGCTGTGCGAAAAGCCGGCCGTTTTGAGCGAGGAAGAGGCTTTCTCGATTGCCTCCACCTCTCGCGAGCGCGGCGTGCTGTTTATGGAGGCGATGAAGAATCGGTTTTGCCCGATGCGCACTCGCGTGAAGGACTTGCTTGCGTCGGGTGAGCTTGGCCGTATTGTCTCGATTGAAAGCGTGCAAAAGCTCGATTACGGCGAGTCTCCTTCGGGCTATCTGCTTGATCCGTTGCAGGGCGGCTGTCTATATGACATGGGCTGCTATGCAGTCGGGTGGTTTGAGGATCTGCTTACGGGCGCGTGCGATGTTTCGTCTCGTGAAGTTCGCTGGCGTGACGTATCGGGCGGCCGCGTGGATTGGGCCGATGAGATCCATATGAGTGTCGGCGGCATACCCATTCATATGGTGTGCGACGGCAAAGCAGCATATGAAAGCCGCTTAACGATTGCCTGCGAGCGGGGTTCGTTGGAAATCGAGCGCCTCCATCGCCCCGAGCTCGCTCATGTGAAGTACTCCGACGGACGAATGCTCGAAATAAATGCCCCGTTTGAAGTCGATGATTTCTACGGCGAAATCCGGCATGCGACCCAGCTCATCCGGGCGGGGAAACTCAAGAGTCCCGTCATGCCCCTAGCCGCCACACAGCGCTGTGCGCGCATCATCGATGCAATCCGTCTAGCCCTCTAGGACCTGGCGCTGACGCGTGAGGGATCATGACGCCCGCGCCCGTAGCCGTAGTGCTTGGTGGCCCGCATCTCTGATGCCCCTTTTATAACTTGTGGTGGAATAGTTCCTGTTTGCGGCAGAATAGGGCATCGACAGGAACTATTTCACCGCAACTGATGAGGGGGAGCTGGAGATGCTGACGATCGGGTGTCATCTTTCGACGACGAAGGGCTATCGGGCAATGGGGGAGACGGCGCTGTCCATTGGCGCCAATACCTTTGCATTCTTTACGCGCAACCCGCGCGGCGGCAAGGCGAAAGACCTTGACATGGATGACGTGGCGGCCCTGCGCGAGCTTATGGAGCAAAACGACTTTGGCCCGCTCGTGGCTCATGCCCCGTATACCTATAACCCCTGCTCGGCCAAAGAGCGGGCGCGCGAGTTTGCCCTGGAGGCCATGGCAGAGGACCTGCGTCGCATGGAAGCGCTGCCCGGCAACTACTACAACTTCCATCCCGGTGCGCATGTGGGGCAGGGCTCCGACGCCGGCATTCAGATGATCGTCGACACCCTGTGTCAGGTGATGTTTGAGGGTCAGCAGACGACGGTGCTGCTCGAGACTATGGCCGGCAAGGGCACCGAGGTGGGCCGCAGCTTCGAGGAGCTGGCGCTCATCATCGAGGGCGTTGCCGACAAACGCCCCGAGCTGTCGGCCAAGTTGGGCGTTTGCCTGGACACCTGCCATGTGAATGATGCCGGCTATGACATCGTCCACGATCTTGACGGTGTGCTCGACGAGTTCGATCGTGTGGTGGGTATCGAGCGCCTGCGCGCCGTGCATATCAATGACTCCAAGAACCCCTGCGGCGCCCATAAGGATCGCCACGAGTGCATCGGCAAGGGCTACCTGGGTAGTGAAGAGTTTGGCGGCGGTATGCAGGTTATGCAGAATATTGTATCGAATGGCCGCTTGCGCGCCTTGCCATTCATTTTGGAGACACCGAACGAACTTGCAGGTTATGCGGCTGAAATCAAACTGTTAAGGTCCTTGCAGCAGTAATGGCTGCCATAAAGTGGAGTGCTCCATTCACGTTATGGGTTTGTTTCAATCAGTTTTCTAATTGCAGATTCTTCCAAGCGGGTGCATAATAACCCTCAGTTTTTGCAGACCTCTGAATCACATGGGGTCATTGGAAGGAGACTGATTATGAAGCTGAAGAAGCTTGGCGCATTTGCCGCCACGGGTGCTATGGCGCTCGCCCTCGCTCTGACGGGCTGCGGCTCGTCCAACGCCACCTCTGGCTCTGATGCCGGTTCTAGCAGCTCTGACGACGCTAAGGTCGAGAAGGTCGACGGCTCCAAGGAGTACGCGCTCGTCAAGGACGGTACGCTGACCGTCGGCACCTCTGCCGAGTACGCTCCGTTTGAGTACAAGGATGACAACGGCGATTATCAGGGCTTTGACCTTGAGCTCATCAAGGCCATCGGCGACAAGCTGGGCCTGGATGTCGAGTACGTCAATAACGACTTTGACACGCTGGTTCCGGGCGTCGCTTCGGGCGCCAAGTATGACGTCTCCATCGCGGCTATCACCGACACGCCCGAGCGTGAGAAGGAAGTCACTTTCTCCGATTCCTACTACATGGACGATCAGGCTATCGTGACCAAGGTCGATAACACCGACATCACGGCCGATAACTACAGCGAGAAGCTCAATAACGCTGACGCTACCATCATCGTCCAGTCTGGCTCGACCGCCGAGTCCTTTGCCCAGGAGAACTTCCCCAAGGCCAAGATTGTCCCCTACAAGGACGCCACCGAGTGCTTCAGCGCCCTGCAGTCCGATAAGGGCGACGCCGTAGTCACCAACCGCTCCGTTGCTAGCCAGCTGACCGCCGAGCAGTTCAACACCTGTCAGACCATTAAGCAGATCAGCACCGGCGAGGAGTACGCCATCGCCATCAACCAGGGCAACACCAAGCTCAAGGACGACATCAACCAGGCCATCAAGGACCTGACCGA
>CAMQPJ010000015.1 GCA_947003675.1 uncultured Collinsella sp.
AAACCCCCCCGGTGTCTCCCCCCGGGTGGCCATTCGGGGGGGTTTTTTTTTGGTGGTGGTGTTTTTGTGGGGTTAGCCCGTGCGGCCTTCGGGCGAGTGCGTCCGCTACTCAGCCATCTGAGCCTGGACGGCGGTGATGGCCACGACACCCACGATGTCGTCGGCAGAGCAGCCGCGCGACAGGTCGTTGACCGGCTTGGCGATGCCCTGCAGGATGGGGCCGTAGGCGTCAGCGCCAGCGAAGCGCTGGACCAGCTTGTAGCCGATGTTGCCAGCCTCGAGGTCGGGGAACACGAGCACGTTGGCCTTACCGGCGACGGAGGAGCCGGGAGCCTTGAGCTGGGCGACGGTGGGGACGATGGCGGCGTCGAGCTGCAGGTCGCCGTCGATGGCGAGCTCGGGAGCCTTCTCCTTGCAGAACTTCACGGCCTCCTGGACCTTCTTGGCGACCTCGCCACCGGCGGAGCCCATGGTGGAGTAGGAGAGCATGGCCACGTGCGGCTCCACATTGCCCATGAAGGTGGACCAAGAGTGAGCGGAGGCGATGGCGATCTCGGAGAGCTCATCGGAGGACGGGTTGATGTTGAGGCCACAGTCGGCAAAAATCAGCGTGCCGTCAGTACCGAACTGCGGAGTGTCGGTGCACATCACGAAGAAGGCCGAGACCAGCTTGGTGCCCGGGGCGGTCTTGAGGATCTGCAACGCGGGGCGCAGGGTGTCGGCGGTGGAGTGGCAGGCGCCGGAGACCAGGCCGTCGGCATCGCCCATCTTGACCATCATGGTGCCAAAGTAGGTGGCGTCCATCACCTGGGCGCGAGCCTGCTCGATGGTAACGCCCTTCTTGGCGCGGAGCTCGGCAAACTTCTGCGCGTACTCCTCGTGCTTCTCGGCGTTGCGCGGGTCGATGACGGTAGCGCCGGGAACGTCGATCTCGTCGGGGTTGCCCAGGATGACGATCTTTGCCAGGCCCTCCTCGATGATCTTGGTGGCGGCGACGATGGTACGCGGGTCCTCGCCCTCGGGCAGGACGATGGTCTTAAGGTCGGCCTTGGCGGCAGACTTCATACGGTTAAGGAAATCGCTCATGTTACTCCTTACAAGCGTTTCGCTAAGCTCCAGGCGCCCGGCTGTTCACGAATAAACCCGCTGCTAGCGGGTTTACCTTTCAATTATGTACGCCGCGATGCTTGAGCTTTCCTTGTGTGGCAAGCTCATTATAGGACGCATTAGCGCTATAATCGCTCTGATAAATATGTCTCGAAGAATGTTCGAGAAAAGCCCAGCTAACGAGCCCGTGGCTTTTGACAAGGAGTATCGATGCAGATTACCTCAGGCCTGCCTGAAGGCTTTAACGCCGGCGCGTACGACATGATCGTTGTCGGCGCCGGTTATGCCGGTGCCGTTTGCGCCCGCCGTCTTGCCGAAACCATCGGCTATCGTGTTGCCGTTTTGGAGCGCCGTAGCCACATTGCGGGCAATGCCTTCGACTGCACTGACGAGGCCGGGATCCTGGTCCACGAGTATGGTCCGCATATCTACCATACCTTTAACGAGCGCGTGCATAACTTCCTGTCGCGCTTTACCAAGTGGACGGACTACCAGCACAAGGTGCTCGCCAACATCAACGGTACCCTTATGCCCGTGCCCTTTAACCATGCGAGCCTTAAGCTTGCCTTTGGCGATGAGCGCGGCGAGGAGCTGTACCAAAAGCTCGTGGAGACCTTTGGCAAGGACGTCAAGGTGCCCATCATGGAGCTGCGCAAGAAGAACGACCCGGATCTTGCCGAGGTCGCCGATTACGTCTACGAGAACGTCTTTTTGCATTACACCATGAAGCAGTGGGGCCAGACGCCCGATCAGATCGACCCCTCGATCACCGGCCGCGTCCCCGTCTTTGTGGGCGATGACGATCGCTACTTCCCGCAGGCTCCTTTCCAGGGCATGCCGCAGGACGGCTATACCGCGCTGTTCGAGCATATGCTCGATCATGATCTGATTGATGTGTTCTGCGACGTGGACGCCCGTGACCTCTTTGAAATCGACGAGACCACCGTCAAGATTGACGGCAAGGTCTATGGTGGTGAGATCGTCTACACCGGTCCACTCGACGAGCTGTTCAACCTCGACCTGGGCGCGCTGCCGTACCGCACGCTCGATATGAAGTTCGAGACGCTCGATATGGATCAGTTCCAGCCCGTGGGCACCGTCAACTACACCACGAGCGAGGACTACACGCGTATCACCGAGTTCAAGAACATGACCGGTCAGGTCCTGCCCGGCAAGACCACCATCATGAAGGAGTACTCCAAAGCCTATACGCCCGGCTCGGGTGAGACGCCGTACTACGCCATTCTTGAGCCCGAGAACCGTGAGCTCTACGAGCGCTATCTTGAGCGTGTCCAGAACCTGACGAACTTCCACCCGGTGGGTCGTCTGGCCGAGTATCGTTACTACGATATGGACGCCGTGACCAATTCCGCCCTCGATCTTTCGGATGAGATTATCGCCTGCCATGCATAAAGTCATAACATTCGGTATTCCCTCGTATAACGCCGCCAAGGACATGGACCATTGCATCACCTCCATCTTGGAGGGGAGCAATTACGCTACCGATATCGAGATTATCGTGGTGGACGACGGATCCAAGGACGAGACGGCCGCCAAGGCCGACGAGTGGGAGGCCCGTTATCCTGGAATCATCCGCGCGGTGCACCAGGAGAATGGCGGCCACGGCATCGCCGTTCTTTCGGGCCTGCGCGAGGCGCAGGGCACCTACTACAAGGTTGTCGACTCGGACGACTGGCTCGACGGTGCGGCGCTTTCGACCATGCTGTCGATTTTGCGTGGCTTTGAGGAGCGCGACCAGCGCGTCGACCTGTTTATCTCGAACTACGTGTACGAGAAGGTTTACGAGGGCACGCATACCGCTATTGGCTACAAGTTTGCCCTGCCGCGCAAAAAGATTTTCTCTTGGGACCAGATCGGACACTTCCGTCCCGATCAAAATCTGCTCATGCACAGCCTGTGCTATCGCACCGATGTACTGCGCGAGTCCAATCTGCCTATGCCGGCACACACGTTCTACGTGGATAATATCTACGCATACGTGCCGCTGCCGCGCTGCAAGACCATGTACTACGCCGACATCGACCTCTATCGCTACTTTATCGGTCGCGAGGGCCAGAGCGTCAATGAGGCTACGATGGTCAAGCGTCTGGGTCAGCAGTTCCGCGTAACGCGCATCATGATGGAATCGTTCCACCTGTACCAGGACGTCGAGTCCTCGCGTCTGCGTTCGTACATGATGGGCTACTTCACCATGATGATGGCGATTTGCTCGGTGCTCACCAAGCTTTCCGAGGAAGATTGTGCCGATGAGCGCCTGAAGACGCTGTGGAAGGATCTGAAGGCTTACGACGAGCGCATGTATCGTCACGCGCGCTACGGCGTGGTCGGGATCTTCACCAATCTGCGTGGACGGGCCGGAGACAAAACTACACTCGGCCTATACCATCTGGCTTCAAAGATCTTCAAATTCAACTAGTGCAGAAACGCTCGGGTAACGGGGACCCCTGGTCCTTAACTTGCTACTTCGAACAGTCCTGCGCAAGACGGAGGCGCCACTGGCGCCTCCTTTGCGTGCGGAACTCGTATCAAGTTAAGGACCAGGGGTCCTCTGCTATGTCTCGCTTTGTGTCAGCAAACTGAATTTGAAGATCTTGGACGCGCGGTACACAGGGGCCTGGGCTGAAGGGGATCTTGTTGAGTAGGTTGCCCGGTGGAGCTTGGTTATGTTTGTCGCGAGTTCCGCACGAGCCGAAGAGCACTTAATGTGCTCTTCGTGCGAGCCAGGACTGTAGAGCAGCAAACATAACCAAGACCCACCGGGCAACCGGTCGAGTAAGGTTACTTCGCGGCACCCGGGATTCCGTGGGAGGTTTTGGCAGTTTTGGCTCCGTTTACGATGGCGGTCTGTAGGGCCCTTACGGCGAGCATGCCCAGCAGGTCTAGGGGTACGGCGGCGCTTGCCTGAGCACCCAGTTTGCCGCTGGCGAGGGTGTAGATGGTGTCGCCGTCGTTGGTGGTGTGCGTGGGGCGGATGGCGTGCGCATAGGCGTCTGCTGCCATCTGGGAGACCTTGGTGGCCTGCGCCTTAGTGAGCTTCACGTTGGTGACGATGCAGCTGATGGTGGTGTTGGTGCGGTCGAGCGGCATCTGCATAGATCCGGCGGCGGCAAAGGCTGCGAGCTCCATGTCGACGATCTGGTCGCTATCTGCTGCAGCGCGCATGCCAGCGATCCATTCACCGGTGAAGGGGTCGACGACATTGCCACAGGCGTTGACCGAGACCACGGCGCCCACCTTAACAGGGCCGAGTGCCACGGCGGCGGCTCCAAGGCCGGCCTTCATGCAGGTGGCGGGACCCATGAGCTTGCCCACGGTGGCGCCGGTGCCGGCGCCCACATTGCCCTGCTCGAGCGTGGTGGGGGTGTTGTCGAGCGCCTCGCGCACGGCGGAGATGCCAGCCTCAATGTCGGGGCGTACGGTGGGGTCGCCAAAGGCGAGGTCGAAGATGCAGCTAGAGCACACGATGGGCACCTGCGTGGGGCCGACGGGAAGGCCGATGCCGCGGCTCTCGAGCTCGCGGGCGACGCCGCTTGCGGCCTCCAGACCAAAGGCCGATCCACCCGAAAGGCAGACGGCGTGGACCTTGTCCACGGTGTTCTCGGGACGCAGCAAATCGGTCTCGCGCGATGCCGGGGCGCCGCCGCGAACGTCAACGCCGCCCGTTGCGCCTTCGGTTGCCACAATTACGGTGCAACCGGTGCCGGCCTCCTCGTCCGTATAGTTGCCAAAGCAAAAGCCATCGACATCGCAAACGTCAATGGCCTCAAGCAGTGTATCCATGTTTTACTCCTATCGGTTTTCCGCCGGGCCTTATGCCCGGTCGGGATCCGTACGGTACGCCGAAATTGTAGGCGCTGGGGGATACCCAGCGCCAGATGCAATTACGATAGTTTTTGAATCGCGCGCGCGACGCGAGCGATGGGCAGGCCCACCACGTTGTAGAAGTCGCCCGAAATATCATGCACGAGCATGCGTCCGCCTGTGCCCTGAATGCCGTAGGCGCCTGCCTTGTCCATGGGCTCGCCCGAGGCGACGTAGCGCTCAATCTGCTCGTCGGTGAGCTCATAGAACGTCACGTCGGTCACATCGACAAACGACAGGCTCTCGGCAGCGTGTGGGGCGGTGGTGTCTCCGGCTCTAACGATGCAGACGCCGGTTGCGACCTGGTGCGTGCGCCCCGAGAGCTCGTGGAGCATGGTGCGGGCTTCGTCCTCGTTTGCCGGCTTGCCCAAAAGCTTGCCATCGAAGGTGACGATGGTGTCGGCCGCGATGGTCAACTCATTGGGCTCGGCGTGCTCGGCGGCAACGGCGGCAGCCTTAGCGCGAGCTAAGCGCTCGACAAGCGTAAGCGGGGTTTCGTCATCAAAAGGAGTCTCGTCGATGTCAGCGGGAATGACGCGGATGTCGTAGCCCGCTTCGCGCATCAACTCGATGCGGCGCGGTGATTGCGAAGCCAAAATCATAGCTGAATGCCCTCGGCAACCTTCTCGACAGCCTTGTCGCCGGCGAGCGTACGCAGCAGCTCAAGCGCAAAGGGGAGCGACTGGGCCATGCCGCTGGCGGTGATGATGTTGCCGTCGTGCGTGACCTTGTCGCCGGTATAGGCGCCCTCGGGAAAACTCTTCTCAAAGCCGGGGAAGCACGTGGCGTGGCGTCCCTCGAGCAGGTCAAGCTCACCCAGGATAAACGGGGCGGCGCAGATGGCGGCGACGTGCTTGGTCGCGGCGAAATCGCAGACTAAGTCGCAGACGCGCTGGTCGGCGCGCAGGTTGGTGGCACCGGGCAGGCCGCCGGGCAGCACGACGCAGTCGTACTCGTCAAAGTTAATCTCGTCAAAGAGTGCGTCGCAAGTTACGGGAATCTGCAGCGAGCTTACGACCTCGCGCGTGGGCATGATCGAGACGAGCGTGGCGCGCACACCGCCGCGACGCATGACATCGACCATGGTCAGGCATTCAATCGTTTCAAAGCCATCGGCGGCAAGAACGGCAACGCTGGGCATAAGGGTTCCTTTCAAAAAGCGGCATACAATTAGCCGTCTTATACCCCGAAGACATACGCTTGCCACGCCCCAATCTCAAAAAGACCGGTCGTGCCTGGGTGTTGCGCACTAGGAGGGGCTTGCGGTGCGGCGATAAAATCTCGGCATCCGTCATCTTTCGCAACATGAGGAGCTGATTTGCGATGATAGGCCTTAGGGTATTCGATCTTCTCGTTTTGCTAGTTGTATTTGGTGGTGTCGCGGCTGTTGCCTTTGCCGTTATCTTGAACAAGGAATCGTCGAATAAGCCTCAGCCTCCGCAGTCCAATTCGTACCAGCAAATGCCTCCTGTGCAACAGGTCCCGCCGACGCAGCAGGTGCCGACGGCAATCGATGATGCTCAGCCAGTTGAGTCCGCTCATTTTTGCCCACAGTGTGGCTCAATGTTGGAGGCAAACGCATCCTTCTGCCAAAACTGCGGCGCTCCCGTCAACCACCAGTGATTTTTCTGGGACGGGGATTAGATAATCATTCGGTACACAATGATTATCTAATCCCCGTCCCATTTTCATCAGGCGTTACCGACTTTTTTGCGCGCTGGGAATTGTTGCGCAACACATTTTGATTTTTCGGGCTTAGCGTAGTCTCAGGTCATATTCACCTCTCGACTGAAAGGGGCAACCATGCCAAGAACAAGAAAAATGAAATGGGGGGCTTCTAATAGCCGGCCTGGCGCTGGCCGCTAGCCTTATTGTCGCGCCGCTGGGCGCCTATGCTGACGACGTCCCCACGCCGGAATTCAAAGAAACATATACGGTGGAAAGCGCTGAGCGTGCTGTGTGCCGATCTTTATCTGGGAAGTACATCGTCTTTAACGAGGATAATAATGGTGACCCCGGCGATTATGGAACGGTTTTAAACGTTGAAGACGGAACGCAGAAGCGTGTCAAAATGTCCCTCGAGAACAGCTGGGATGGTTACTGCTGCTTCTCTTCTAATGAAAAGACGTTATATGCGTACGACGAGGATAGCCTGTCAGTTACCGCCTACGATTTGAACTCAAATAAATCAAAGACTTATAAGCTTGGAAATTCCGTTATTTCAGATGGCCGTGCAGCGAGATTTCAGCTGTCTGAAGACGGAAAATCATTCCTATTTATTTCGGGTTCTCGATCGATTCAGTTTTGTAAGTACAATTTCGAAAAAGATGAGATTGAGGAGCAATTTGCTATAGATGATGATACTCTTGGCGTTGAGCCCTCTTCTGAGGTAATACGAGACGACTACTGGCTGTCTTCGGATGGTATGTACGGATACATAGTGTTCGATGGGTCTGAAGATGGCAAAAGTTGCAATAAAATAGTTACCTATGACTTGGACACAGCTTCGATTGCCAATATCGTTAGCGTTGAACTGGATACGGAAAACAGTTATGGAGCCGTCTATCCTTTGGGCCTTTGTTTTTCCGGCATTCCAATTACTTCGGACAAAGGCACCGTCCTTAACAACGGCGCTCTGTTGTCGAAGAATGGCGAAATGACAAATGATGCTGTTTGCGGTCTTTCAGAGCCTGACTACCCGAATGAAGATGATGGCATCTGCTCGGTTAATTCGAGCGGTTCATTGGCTTTAATTGCGCAGGGTAATGATACTTCTTCTGACGAAGTCGCGGTATATGATTGCGCTTCGGGCAAGCAGCGGGAGAAAGTAAAGCCGTCTAGTCCGGTTGGCGCTTATGGTTCATTGTCCAATGATGGTCGATATGTGCTCGGAATTAAAACTAATTCTGATAATAATGACAAGATGGTATTGCTTGATATAAATAAGAACGTTGCTTCTAAGACGCCTTTAAAGAGCGGAAGGAGTGTGGACGAGCTCTGGTTTGCTGATGACGATACGCTGGTTTGTTGTATGGGTTCTGCCAAAAAGGGCATCCGGGTTGAAGTGTACAAGTCGAACATTGCACGAAGTCCTCTAAAAACAGCGTTATCTGAAAAGGCAGAAGAGTCTTTCTTGCACAGTCCTGTTATTATCGGCGCAATTGCCGTTGCATTGGCTGTTGTCGTTATCGTCGTCGTATTTGTCGTCCGAAGGAAGATGGCGTCTTGCGTAGCCACTGATTCTCAGGCGGTCCCTCCGAGATCCGCTTCCGACTCGCATCTTAGCCCTTTGCGCCAGCAGGGCTCGCCTCGGTTTAATGGCGCGCAGCAATTCCAGCAGGCTGCAACCCCTATGGATGGGCCGCACTTCTGTGCTTCATGTGGCACTCCGCTTGTTCCCGATGCAAAGTTCTGTCCTCATTGCGGCACCCCGATAAAACGTTAACTGCGATACCGTGCCAACGCGCATAGTTAAACAAAAAGCCCAGCTGACTGCATTATGAAAATGTAATCAGCTGGGTCATTGTTTGGTGGCTTGTACCGCTTTCCAGTCTCGTCGGTTTCGACTTGCACGACAAAAAGGAGGCGGGGTTAAACCATCGAGCATCGAATGATTATCTAATCCCCATTTCTCATAAAATCATGCGGTTAGTTGCGCTTGAGGTGGACGACGGTTTCGCAGTGGAAGGTTTGCGGGAATAGGTCGACCGGCGTGATCTTGACGGGGGAGAAGGTGTCCTCCTCGACAAAGCGCGTGAGGTCGCGGGCCAGAGTTGCCGGATCACAGCTCACATAGGCGACATCGCGCGCACTCGTGCTCGCGATGAGGTCGATCGCCTCAGGGGCGAGGCCCGCACGCGGCGGGTCGACCACCAAGACGTCGGCGTCCTGATCGGGGAACTCGCGCACCGCGTCGCCGCCGATGACGTCGACGTTATCGAGCTTGTTGATCTCCAGGTTGCGACGCAGGTCGCGCACGGCCGGGCCGTAGGCCTCGACGGCGGCGACAAAATCACAGCGGCGGGCGAGCGGCAGGGTAAAGGTGCCGGCACCGCAGTACAGGTCCACGGCCAGTTCGTCTTCCTGCGGGTCGAGGGCGTCCATAACGAGCTCAATCAAAATCTCCGCGCCCTTGGTATTGACTTGGAAAAACGACGGAGCAGACAAGCGCATCTGGCCCTCGGCGATATTCTCGGTCCAGGAGCCCTCACCGGCGAGCATCTCCACCTTAGAGACGCAGCGGGCCTTCTTCTCGCCCTTGCTCATGACGCGCACTACGCTCGTGGGGTGTGCGGCGTCTGCCAGAACGCGCGAGACCTGTGAGCGCGGAAAGGAACCCGTGGGCGTCCAGAGCGCGACCTCGAGCGCTTTGGTGCGGCGCGATGCGCGAATGCCCACGCGCTCGAGGCCCAGGTCGTGGCTGCCGCTCAGATAGTTGAGCGCGCCGACGACGGATTTGAGTGCCTTAGGGAATCGTTTGTCGAACAGCGGGCACGCATCGACGGTTACGATCTTGCTGGGATCGACGCCGTGCATGCCAAGGCGAACACGGCCGTTAACGAGGGTGGGCTCCAGCTCAATCTTATTGCGGTAGCCCCAGTCGTCCTTGGTGTGGCGGATGGGCTGCACCAGTTCATCGATCTGTTCGGGGCTGAACTTGCCGATGCGCTCGAGCGTGGAGCGCAGGTTTTGCTCCTTGGCGGCGAGCTGTGCCGTGCGTGAGAGATTGCCCCACGAGCAGCCGCCGCAGATGCCCACGAAGGGGCAGGGGGGCTGAATGCGATTGGGGCTCGGCTCCAGAATCTCGGTGGTGCGGGCGCGCATGAACGACTTGCCGTCCTGTACGACCTCGGCCTCGACGGTGTCGCCTGCCACGGCGCCCTGCACAAAGACGGCCTTGCCGTTGTCGGCGTGCGCCAGCCCGTCGGCGCCGTAGGTCATCGATTCAATAGTGAGCTTCATATCCCTGCCTGTCATTCGCGTTGTTGTTCGCACCATGGTAGCAGGGAAAAGCGCCCCGCATCCGAGGCTTTCCTCAAATGCGGGGCGCTTCTACAAACTGCTTCTACAAACGACTATTTCGTCTTGCCGGTAATGAGCGTCTTAAGACCCAGGCCGATCAGGCCCAAGCCCATGCGCATGCGACCGGGGCGATGGCGCTCGATGGCCTTGGTCTTGCCAGCGGGCTTATCGCGACGGGCGCTCGTCTCGGGTGCGGGCTTGGTGACCTGCGGCTCGGGCTGAGGTGCAGGTGCAGGCTCGGGCTCAATGACGGTCGCCTGGACCTTCTGAACCTCGGGTGCGGTCGGCTGCGGCTCAGGAGCAAGGGCGGGCTTTGCTTCGGCGGCGGCCTCGGCGTTGCGATAGGCACGCTCCAGCAGGGCTTCCTGCGAGTTGAAGGGTTTCTCACCCTCTGCACGCTCCACGGGGACCCAGGTGCCGTCGCTCGTGAGGCTGCGGGCCTTCACGTTGTCGCGCAGCTGCATGCCCATGTACTCGTGCACCAGGGCGCGACAGGTGGGGTCGAGCACGGGGAAGGCGATCTCCACGCGGTGCTCGGTGTTGCGCGTCATCATGTCGGCCGAGCTCAGATAGATCATGTCCGAGTCCACGCCAAAGGCGTAAACGCGCGCATGCTCCAAAAAGCGTCCGACGATAGAACGGACATGCACGTTCTCGGTCTTGCCCGGAACGCCCGGCTTGAGGCACGAGATGCCGCGGATGATCATGTCCACGCGGACTCCTGCGCACGATGCCTCAGCGATCTTGTCGATGACCTCGCGGTCGGTGAGCGAGTTGAGCTTAAAGAACACACGGGCGGGCTCGCCAACGAGGGCGCGCTGGATCTCGCGATCCAGGCCGCGCATGATGAGCGGCTTCAGGCCGACCGGCGCCACGCCCAGGAAGCGGTAGTCGCCGCGCAGGTTGCCCAGCGACAGGTTGCGGAAGAACAAGTTGGCGTCCTCGCCGATGCCGGGATGGGCGGTCATGAGCATAAAGTCGCTGTAGAGCTTGGCCGTCTTCTCGTTAAAGTTGCCGGTGCCCAGCAGCGTCAGGCGTGTAAGCGCCATGCCCTCGCGATAGGTGAGCTGGCAGATCTTGGAGTGGCACTTAAAGCCCTCGGAGCCGTAGATGACGGTGCAGCCTGCCTCTTCCAGACGCTCGGCCCACTCGATGTTGTTCTGCTCGTCGAAGCGGGCGCGGAGCTCCATGAGCACCGTGACCTCTTTGCCGTTCTCGGCGGCATCGATCAGCGACTCGCACAGGCGGCTCTGCTTGGCCACGCGGTAGAGCGTGATGCGCAGTGAGATGCACTCGGGGTCGTAGGCGGCCTCGTGCACCAGGTCCAGGAAGGGGTTCATGGCCTCATAGGGATAAAAGAGCAGCTTGTCGTGCTGAAGTACCTGCTCGCGGATGGAGCGGGTCATATCGATGGTGGGGTTGGGCTGCGGCTTAAACGGCGTAAAGAGCAGCTCGTTGCGCAGGTGCTCGGGAATCTTGCCCTCAATGCCAAAGACATAGCCCAGGTTGAGCGGGATATCGCAGGTAAAGACCGAGCGACGCGAGAGCTCGAGCGCCTTGCGGATAGTCTTGAGCGTTGCTTTTTCGAGTGAGCCCGAGACGGCGAGCGCTACCGGCTGCAGGCGCAGGCGCTTCTTGAGGATGCGCTTCATATGCTGGCGGTAGTCCTCTTCCTCCTCGACGCCCTCGCCGTCCGGATCGATGTCGGCGTTGCGGGTGACGCGGATCAGCGCACGGTCGAGCGGCTTATAGGAGCCAAAGCAGCTGTCCAGGCAGGCGAGGATGACGTCCTCGAGCAGAATGTAGGAGTAGGTGCCGGTGGGCGAGGGGATCTCGACCACGCGGTTCATCGAGGCGGGAATCTCGATCAGGCCCAGCAGACTTTCCTCGTCGGTGACGCCGTCCAGGCCGCATGCCAGGTAGAGTGCGCCGTTGCGCAGGTTGGGGAAGGGGTGGCGCGGGTCGATCACCAGCGGTGAGATGACCGGCGACACGTAGGCCTGGAAGTAGCGGGTGACAAAGGTACGCTCCTCGGGCGTAAGCGAATCGACACGTGCGCGGTGAACGCCCAGGGTGTCGAGCTTGCCCTCGATGTTCTTAAAGATGGACTCCCAACGGGTGAGGAGCCCGGGCATTTCGGCCATGACGGCATCGACCTGTTCGGAGGCGGTCATATTGCTCTTATTGTCGACAGGCTGTTTTTTGAGCTCGGCAAGGTCGGACAGGCCACCCACGCGCACCATGAGGAACTCATCGAGGTTTGACTCGAAGATCGAGACGAATTTAAGGCGCTCGAACAGTGGCACGGACTCATCAAAAGCCTCGTCAAGCACACGGTTGTCAAAGCGTAGCCAGCTGAGCTCTCGGTTCTGCGTGTACGAGAAGTCGCGCGGCGGTTTGCGCAGCTTTGCGGCGGCTTGCTTTTTTTCGATTTTGCTCGGCATATGCATCTGTCCGTTCAGTCCCCGCAGGGGACGATAGCCTAACACTATTCACTATTGTCTCAATTTAGTCGACTTGTGGCACGGACGTATTGTGCGAACGGTATCTTTACCTACTTCTTACGCTGTCAACGCATGCAACTAACTGCCCGACTCGTTTTGAAAACAATCTATATCCATACTCAACTGGTGAGGATGTATGAATAAGAATGATTGCGAGCTGAATATAATCGAATCCAAATTGAATCATGGACAAACAACATATATATGCAGAAAACAGTTTGAACTATGCAATTCTTAAACATGAAAATATTTGTGCAATCTGGCTTAATTCCTTAGAAAAAAGAACATTTACCTTTGAAAACCTGCTTTAGAGAACCGAAGTGCATCATGGGGGAATCATATGAGATATAC
>CAMQPJ010000016.1 GCA_947003675.1 uncultured Collinsella sp.
CCACGCCGTCGATACAGATAGACATGCCGGTGCGCACGGCGACCAAATCGCCGGGTTCAAGCTCGGTGGCGGCAACGCTTACCTCGGTGTCGCCGACGACCTTTTGCGCCTTGTCGGGCACATCGAGCAGCGAGTTGATGAGTTCGTTTTCGCTCATGGCGCGGGTGTAGTCCTCGAGCAGCTCACCCACGTTGAGCAGGAACATCGTCTGGCCCGCGGTGTCGACATCACGTTTGACGAACGAAATGCCGATGGCCGAAGCGTCAAGCACAGGAACGGTTAGGCGCGGCTGCGCCAGCTCATGAAGGGCAGCGCGCAAAAATGCCATGTAACCGGCCACGACAAACACCGCACGCAGAGGCGTCGGCAAGAACCAGCGGCGCGCGTAGTGGGCGCCGATAAGTGTGGCAAGATCCATGACGAGCTTGTGCTTGCGTGGCTCAAGCTGCATCACATAACCCGTCTTTGCGTCGGCAATGGCCTGGGCATCGAGCGCACACAAAGCGTCGAGCACGCCCGCACGACACTGCTCATCATATTCGAGCGCCATCTGGCCAATACGGCCGTAAACGCGCACCTTGTGCACGCCGTCGATGTCGCCGCTGAGCTTAAGAAGCGCATCGAGATCACTCTCTGGCACAGGACCCGCCAACTGAAGGCGGGTCCTGCCGGGGATCTCGCTAATAATCGAGAATCTCATAGCTTGTGCCTGGGAGCGTTACTCGGCTGCCTCGTCAGCAGCGGCCTCGCTCTGGGTGATGTAGGCAGCCTCGGCAACCATGTCATCGACATTGGCCTTGGCCTGCTCGACCATGTCCTGGTAGCAGTTCTTGACGCGCATACCGCACGCGATGCCCTGCACGCAGGCATTCTTGACCGGGGCGCTGGTAAGCAGCTTGATGCCGGCCGTGCCAAGCAGAAAACCGCCACCGACAAGCAGGGTATTGAACGTCGACTTCTTCATGTTGTTTCTCCCTTTTGCCGCATTGGACGCGGCACGGTGCCTCAGCACCCGAGTAAACAAGTTTGCTCGAGCACACTTTTGGAAAATAGTTTAGTTTATCTAACTATTAAGTTCAACAATGGTTAACTTTTTGGAAACTATGGGGGTGAACTCAATATGACAAAGGGACTGCCCCTTTGTCATATTCCTACAGCTGCCAGTCCGCCGCCTCCTTTTGCAGCGCAACCATGCGGGCGAATTCTCCACCTGCCGCCTTGAGCTGCGCCGGGGTGCCCTGTTCGGCAACCACTCCATTCTTGAGCACAACGATTTTGTCGGCATTTTCCACCGTACGCATACGGTGGGCAATAACGATAACCGTCTTACCTGCAAGCAGACGGGAGAGTGCCTGCTGTACCACGGTCTCGTTCTCCACATCCAAGCTTGCCGTCGCCTCGTCCAACAGCACGATGGGTGCGTCTTTGAGCAGCGCGCGGGCGATGGAGATGCGCTGGCGCTCGCCACCGGACAGCTTGGAGCCGTTCTCGCCGATCATGGTGTCGTAGCCCTGCGGCATGCGGCACACAAACTCGTCGCAGTTGGCGGCACGCGCGGCCGCAAGCACTTCCTCATCGGTGGCATCACGACGCCCGAGGCGGATGTTTCCCATCACCGTGTCGTCAAAGAGCAGCACGTCTTGGAACACGATAGCGTAGTCGCGCAGGAGTACCTCGGGATCGACGCCCGCAACATCCACACCGCCCACGGTAACCTTGCCCGCAGTGGCATCCCAAAAGCGCGCGGCCAGGCGGCTCACCGTAGACTTACCGGAACCCGAAGGACCGACCAGCGCCGTAACTTCGCCTTCCTTGGCGGTAAAGCTCACATCGGTAAGAACTTTCTCGCCGGCGCGGCCGTCCTCGCCCGCACCATAGCCAAATGCCACGTGATCGAACACCACATCGTGACCCGCGGGCTCAAATTTCTCGCTGCCCCGCGCCACAGGCTCTTCCATGATGGAACGCATGCGCTTGGCAGACGACTCGGCGGCAAACAGCTCGGACATTAACATTAACGCCTGGTCAAAGGGCGCATAGATACGGCTCACCATAAGCAAGAAGGCAAACATCACCAAATAGTCGACCCGCCCCGAGGCAACCATCGCGGCACCCGTTACCAGCGTGGAAGCGACCCCCAGACGCAAAATGACAAAGGCAGAGTTGACCAAAAGCCCGTTAACGAGTTCTCCCTTAGTGGTCTCGCGCTCCTCGTCATCGATCACGGCACCGAGTCCCTCAAGATAATAGGCCTCCTGGTTGGTAGCGCGGATCTCGCGCACACAATCGAGCGTCTCCTGGATCGCCTCGGTGACTTTGACCTTCTCGGCGCGAACACGGTCGAACACCGGGACCATGGGGCCGCGCGTCAAATACAGCACGGCAAAGGCCACGGGAACGCTCCAGAACGCCGTGATCGCCAACTGCCAGCAAAAGAACAGCGATGCTGCGAACACAATAGCGCTTGCGATAATGGCGCCCCAAAGCTCTCCCAACACGTGGCTGTAGGCATGTTCCATGGTCTGGACATCGCCCATGATGGTCTCGGTTAAATCGGCCAGATCACGACGACCGAAAAACGACAGCGGCAGTTTGCGCAAGCGTTCGGCGATCTCCATACGCTGCTTGCCGCACTCCTCGTAAAAGATGCAGTAGGTGTAGTAATACTGTTGCCAGTTAGAGGCAAAGAGCAACACGAAAAAGACCAGGAGGCCGCCCACGATCGGCAGGGCATCCGGCAGGTCAGCGCCAGTGGCGAGATGTTCGACAAAACCGGCCATGACCAGGAATAAAAAGCCCATGCCGGCCATGGTAATAAGATTGGTGAGCGTGGTCCAGAAAATGCCGCGCTTTACGCCGGCGACGCCTTTATCGGATAGGAAATACTTCTTTTGGAATGAGGCGAACATTTAGGCCTCGCCTCCCTTCGTGACGGCGGCATCCGCGGTCGCTGCAGTGATTTTCCAGCTCGCGGCCTGTTCGTATTCGGCCCACATCTTGGCATACAAACCCTCTTGGGACAGCAACTCGGCATGAGTACCCGACTCCTGCACCCTGCCCTGGTTGAGCACCACGATTTGATCTGCGCCCACTACAGTCGAGAGTCGATGAGCAATCATAATGACCGTGCGACCCGCCGCCAGCTTGCTAAAGGCGCGCTGGATGAGCGCCTCGTTCTCGGGGTCGGCAAACGCCGTGGCCTCATCGAGCACCACGATAGGCGCGTCTTTAAGGATCGCGCGGGCGAGCGCCACGCGCTGGACCTCGCCGCCCGAAAGATATGCTCCGCCGGCACCGAGCATGGTATTGATGCCCTGCGGGAGCTTGGCCACAATGTCGTCGCACTGAGCTGCGGAGAGGGCCGCACGCACTTCGTCGTCAGTGGCCGTAGGCTTGGAGGCGCGCACATTATCGGCAAGTGTTTGCCGGAACAGCTGGTTAGTCTGGAACACGAAAGCGACCTGGTCCATAAGCTCGTGCGGATCCATATCGCAAACGTCCACACCGCCTACAAGCACTCGGCCCGAAGAGACATCCCAAAAACGAGGAATCAGGCTTGCGCAGGTTGACTTGCCGCCGCCCGAAGGACCCACTAGGGCGAGGGTGCTACCAGCGGGAACACTGAAACTTACATGGCTAACGGCAGGTGCTTCGGCACCCTCGTACGTAAAGCTTACGTCCTCAAATCGCACTTCGCCGCCGGCAGGGTGCTTGAGTTGGGCGGGCACGGAGAGCTGCTTGGAATCCATGATACTTCGAATACGAGCCAGCGAATCGGCACTCATCTGAGAGGCCTCGCCCACAAACATGAGCTTGGTCAGGGCCGTCGGTACCACGGCCGAAAATATCGCGTAAAACGTGAAGTTGGCCATAAAATGTGCGAAGTCCGTCTCGCCCGGCGCCAACAGCAACGCCACGGGCAACAGGAATGCCACAAGACCATTGAGCGCGGTAAGGTTGAGTACCTGCGGACCTCGGCAGAACGTGCCCGCATAGTTTTGTGCCATGTCGGCGTATTCGGCGATCGCATCGTGGAAAGCCTTAAAGGAGTAGACCGTCTGCTGAAACACCTTGACCACGGGAATACCGCGTACGT
Organism: uncultured Collinsella sp.; assembly: GCA_947003675.1. GTDB lineage: Bacteria > Actinomycetota > Coriobacteriia > Coriobacteriales > Coriobacteriaceae > Collinsella. The sequence continues at coordinate 4,097 of CAMQPJ010000016.1, forward strand.
ATTCGGTGCCGGTCTTGTTCATCTTGACCAGCGCTCCCATGTAGGCCTTCATGAACTCGGCGCCTTTGCCGCTCATCATGGTGGCCATGGCGCCAAACGAAACGACGACCGAGATAAGGCATGCCGCCCCCAAACGCCAATCGAGCGCGAAAAGCAGCACGAGCAAGCCCACGACCATGGCGGCGGCGCCTGCGATATCGGGCAGCATGTGTGCGAGCAAAGTCTCGGTGGAGGCGGCACATCCGTCTACAACACGACGCAGCTCACCGGTGGCGTGCGTGTCAAAGTAGCCAAGCGGCAGCTTAAGCAGGTGCTCGCTCGTAGTTTTGCGAATATTGGATGCGCAGCGAAACGCAGACAGGTGCGTGCACATGAGCCCCACGAAATAAGCTACGATGCTTGCCAGGGCAAAACCCACGGCCCACCAGCCATACATCGCGATGTCGCAGGCTTCGCTCCAGTTAGGCGCCACGGCGATCAGATCGCGCGCGACAAGCCAAATGCACACGTACGGGCCAAAGCTCAGCAGCTGCGAGAGCGCCGAGAGCGCCATGCCCAAATACGTTAGGAATTTGCGGTCACCGGCATACGCGAGCAACTCGCCGATGCCTCCACCTTCCCTTTTTGATCCCTTTGCCATGAGATTCCTTTCTAACGGCTTGAGAGTTAACCGTTCTCAACTTATCATTGATATGTTAGCCAAGGCACACAATCGAGCCAGGCGTGGACGTTTTCGCAAAGGAAGGGGACGCTTTTGAAAATGCATCGGGCTGCGACCGACATAACTGAGCTCTACGCACCACAGTTTGAGCAGTTTGGCCTGGAGCTTTCCGGCAAGGGCGCTGTCTTTACCGGCGAGGTGGCAAACGATCGGGCGCACGGACGCGCATGGATCATGCCTCTCTCCCCTGCCTGCATTGTCATGGAGCATTTCATCACCCCGACGCACGATATGTACCTGGCCGAATACACACCCGAGCCGTACGCCTGCGTGAGCGAAGTCAGCGCGCCCACACTTACATGCATGCCCGAGACTGGCATAACGCCCGCGAACCTCAAACCATCGCATGGACCGTGGCCAAACAATGCCGTTTGCAGCTTTATCCAAGATAGCTGTGGCGAGGAATTAAGCCCGCTGTTTGCGGGGGAACTTTATCACTCGCGCTCGGTGCTCTTTTTGCCTGGATATTTTGACGAACTGGAGCACCGCTATCCCACCGAGTTCGCGGGAATCTTTGAGGCGTTTGCCGAGCCATGGCACGAGGAAGCGACGTCTGCCATCTATCACACGCTGCGCCGGATTAACGAGGACCGTGCCCAAACCGTAGGCGGACACGTCTATATGCAGGGCATCGTGGAGACCATGGTCGCGGAGCTCGCCTGTTCGCGCGCGGCCCACAAGCAGGCGCGGCAGGCGGCAGACACACGCGTCAGCATAACCATGGCCGAAGAAGCAACGGCAATGATTGAGCGCACGCTCGACAAAGGCAGACATGTGGGTATCAACGAGGTGGCCGAGAGGCTCTACACAAGCCGCTCCAAACTATGCGCCACCTTTAAGGCCCAAACCGGCGAGTCCCTGGGCGCCTACATTCGCAGACGCCGTATGGAGCGAGCGCAGGACCTTTTGGCAGATAGCGCGCTCACGATAGCGCAGGTGGCAGAGCGTCTAGGCTACCCTCAGCAGGCCGCCTTCGCCCAAGCCTTCAAGCAATACACCGGCATGACACCCACGGCTTGGCGAAGCAAGCATCGCTAAGGCCCAAGCTCCCTGGCCGTAACGGAGCGATTAATTAGCCGCCGCCCGTCAGCTCACCCGGGATCTAAACGTCAAGATGCGCACAATCAAGCGCCTTTTTGATAAGAGGGACAGATCGATCAGCCAAATACAACGGAATGTTGAGCACCCCGTCGTCGAGCTTTAGGTTCTTAAGTGAGTAGCGGACCCTCAATGGAGTCGTCTCCGCATGCTTGTCGGCATAGTACTTAAGGCTCTTGGAATGAACGACCTCTCCCGATTTGACCTCGACGGGAACGATTTCGTTTCCGACCTGAATCAAAAAATCGACTTCGTGCTTCGGCTTCTCGTTTGTCCAATAACGCGGAGCAGCATCTAACTGTGAAAGTAATGCCTGAAGCACATAGTTCTCGGCGAACGAACCTTTGAACTCCGAAAATAGCGCATCCGAGATGGCAAAAGCGGACGCATCCAGCCTTGCCATGCGGCGCAGCAAGCCGACATCAAGACAGTAGACTTTAAATGCCTTGAGGTCATCGTACGCAGAGAGCGGCACACCACCGGCAGCATTAAGGCGAACCGCCGTGATGAGCCCAGCATCGGCAAGCCATTCCAGAGCATCCTCGTATTCTCGAGCACGAGCCCCCTCGCGCACCGCACCCCAAACGAACTTTTTGTTCTCGCGCGCCAACTGAGCTGGAATCGAGTTCCATATTTGCGAAAGCTTGGCGAACTGCGCACGGCCACCATGCTTGGCAAAATCGCGCTCGTAGGAATCCAAGAGATCAGACAACACCTTATCGACCTGAACGATATCGCCCGTCTCCACCCACCGGCCAAGAGCCTCTGGCATGCCGCCGCATGCAAAATAACGACGAAGATGCTCGACGAGACGGACATGGAAGAAATCGGGCACTGTCTCGATCTGATCCAGGCCGCCAAGGTATTCGTCGTAGTTTGCAGCGCCCTCGGCTTTCAGAAACTCGGAAAAGCTCATGGGGCGCATCTCCATGAACTCGACCTTTCCCACCGGAAAAGCGCTGGTCTCACGGGACAAGCGAACGCCCAACAAAGACCCTGCGCATGCGACGTGATACTCGGGGGCCTCGTCACAGAAGTATTTAAGGGCGCCGACTGCAGAAGGACAATCCTGGATCTCATCAATAATAAGCAGCGTTTCGCCGGGCTCGATAGGCTGTCCAAGTGCCAGGGAAAGATTTGAGATGATCCGTCGAGGATCGCGCGTACCTTCGAAAAACTGAGCGTACTCGCTCTGTACCCCAGGTGACGGCTCCTCGAGCGTCAGATACACAAAATTGCGGTACGAGGTTCGACCGAACTCCTTAAGCGCCCACGTCTTTCCAACCTGGCGCGCCCCCTTAAGGATAAGCGGCTTACGATATTCTGACGCTTTCCAAGCGTTAAGCTTGGCAATGATATCTCGCTGCATGGCCGAACCTCCCGCAAAGAATCTTCCGTAAACGTGATATTTCCCACATTTTACCCTAGGTAAAACGTGACATTTATCACATTTACGGAAGTTTTAAGCTCATTTCGCCACACTTTCATCACATTCAAAAGGCGGAGGCGCATTTTGCGCCTCCGTCACCATCTTTCCTATCAGCCCGCCTGACCCGAACGGCCGAGTCGTCACGGAACCGAGGGGCCGAGCGCAGGGCCTTGCCTCTCAATGAGTTCCGCACGAACAGGAGGCGCCAGTGGCGCCTCCGTCGTGAGTCAGGACTGTCCGAAATTGAGAGGCAAGGCCCTGCGCCCGGCCCCTCGGTTCCCGCTTACGAGAGCGACGTTCTCAGCAACTCGTTGAAGAGCTTCGGGTTGCCCTTGCCGCGGCTCGCCTTCATGCACTGGCCCACCAAAAAGCCGATGACCTTCTGGTTGCCGTCACGATACTGCTGCGCCTGCTCGGCACAGTTTGCCAGCACCTCGTCCACAATCGGCTGCAGCGCACCGGCATCGCTCACCTGACGCATACCACGCTCGTCGACGATCTTGTTGGGGTCGTCGCCGGTCTGGGCCATGGCCTCAAAGACCTCGTGCGCCTGGTTGGAGCTGATAGCATCGGTCGCCAGCAGCTTAGCCAGCGCCGCAACCTGAGCCGGCGCGATACCGGACTCGGTCAGCGACACGCCCGCGCCCTTAAGATAGGCGATCATCTCGTTCACCAGCAAGTTTGCAACCGTCTGGGCCTCCTTGCCAGCCATACCGGCAGCGGCGGCCTCAAAAAACTCGGCAAACTCGGGGTCGCCGGCAATCTGCTCGGCGTCGGCCGCCTTAATGCCAAAGTCGGCCTCAAAACGGACGCGCTTGGCATCGGGCAGCTCGGGGATCTCGCCACGGCAGCGGTCGATGAACTCGTCGTCCAGATCGAACGGCGCCAGATCGGGGTCGGGGAACAGACGATAGTCGTCTGCCGTTTCCTTCACACGCATGACCACGGTGCGCTTGCGACTGGGCTCCCAGTGGCGGGTCTCCTGATAGATGATGCCGCCCTCCTCGAGCACCTCGGCCTGGCGGCAGATCTCGTAGGCAAGGCCATCGTGCAGGCTCTTAAACGAGTTGAGGTTCTTGAGCTCGGTCTTGGTGCCCAGCTTGGTCTCGCCGCGGCGGCGCAGCGACACGTTGCCGTCGCAGCGCATGGAGCCCTTCTCCATGGAGCAGTCCGAAATGCCCAGCGTCACAAAGATGCGACGGAGCTTTTCCATAAACAGGCGAGCCTCCTCGGGCGTGCGCAAGTCGGGCTCAGTCACGAGCTCAATCAAAGGCGTGCCGCAGCGGTTGTAGTCGACGAGCGACTCAGCCGCGGCGGTAATGCGGCCCTCGGCGCCGCCCACATGGACCATCTTGGCGGCGTCCTCCTCCATGTGAATGCGCAGGATGCGGATGGGCACCGTGTAGGAACCGTCCTCGCGACGCTCAGGCATCTGCAAGTTGGACGCATCGTAGCTGGCCAGGTGGCCGGCGCGCTGGTTGCCCTCGCGCATGGTCGACGTCATGGACGTGGACAGGCCCTCGGCGTTGGCCGAGGCGCTCGCCAGACTCTGCGCCTCGGCCTCACCAAACGCGCAGTCGGGGCGCTCGGCGGCACCGCGACCTGTCACGTCAAGATCCAGGTGACCGTACATGGCAAAGGCGACCGGACCCTGCGTGGTCTGGAAGTTCTTGGCCATGTCGGGATAAAAGTAGTGCTTGCGGTAGAACATCGAGTGGCGCTGGATCTCGCAGCTGGTGGCGAGACCGGCCTTGACGATGCTCTCGATGGCGCGCTTGTTGGGCACCGGCAGGGCGCCGGGCAGGCCCAGACACACCGGGCACACGTTGGCGTTGGGCTCGTCATCGTGGCTGAGCTTGCAGTTGCAGAACATCTTGGTATCGAGTGCGGTGAGCTCGGTGTGGATCTCCAGGCCGATCACGGCCTCCCAATCCTGCAGGACCTCGGAAAGCTCCTTCATTACAGCTCGCCTCCCTTCCCGGCAAAATCGGGCGCGACGGAAAGCGCGGGCGCACCCGTGGCGGCATCGGCAAAGCCGCGCTCCAGGGCGCGGGCAAACGTGAGCAGCTGACGGTCCTTAAAGGCCGGACCAACCAGCTGGGCAGAAACGGGCAACTGAGTATCCTCGCCCAAGCCCAGCGGCACTGAGATACCACCGTTGCCGCAGATGTTGAGCGAGATGGTGTACAGATCGGAGAGGTACATCTGCGTGGGGTCGCTGATCTCGCCAAACTTAAAGGCCGTGCGCGGCGAGGCGGGCATGAGGATGGTGTCCACCTTGGCATACGCGGCGTCGTAGTCCTGCGTGATGAGCGTGCGGGCCTTTTGCGCAGCGTAGTAGTACTTGTCGTACACGCCCGAGCTCAGCAGGTAGGCGCCGAGCATCTGACGGCGCTTGGCCTCGGCACCAAAGCCGTGGGCACGCGAAAGCGAGCTCTGGTCGGACAAGTTGGCGCAGCCCTCCTCCTGATAGCCGTAGCGAATGCCGTCGAAACGTGCCAGGTTGGAGAACGCCTCGGCCGGGCCGATGACGTAGTAAGCGGCGATGGCGGCGTCCAGGTGCGGCAGGTCGACCTCGACCAGCTCGGCGCCCTGGTTCTGCAGCTCCTGGGCGGCGCGCTGAACAGCGGCCTTGACCTCGGGCGTCAGGCCCTCGGCCTCCATAAACGCGGGGATGATGCCCACGCGCTTGCCCTCGATGCTGTCGTTGAGGTGCTCGGTAAAGTCGACGGCGCAATCCTGGCTGGTGCAGTCGTACGAATCGTGGCCCGCACCGGTAAGCGCGTTCATGGCCAGCGCGACATCCTCGACCGTGCGGCCAAAGGGGCCCACCTGGTCGAGCGACGAGCCAAAGGCAACCACGCCGTAACGGCTCACGGCGCCATACGTGGGCTTAAAGCCCACCACGCCGCACAGCGACGCCGGCTGGCGGATGGAGCCGCCGGTGTCCGAGCCCAGCGAGAGCGCGACCTCGCCCGCGGCGACGGCGGCAGCGGAGCCGCCCGAGGAGCCGCCGGGCACGCGCTCGGTATCCCAGGGGTTGTTGGTGCGATGGAACGCCGAGCTCTCGGTGGAGCTGCCAAAGGCGAACTCGTCCATGTTGGCCTTGCCCATGGGCAGGCAGCCGGCGTCGAGCATGCGCTGGACGCAGGTGGCGGTGTAGACGCTCTGGTAGTTCTCGAGCATGCGGGAAGCACAGGTGGTGCGCGTGCCCACGAGGTTCATGTTGTCCTTGATGGCCAGCGGCACGCCCGCGAGCGGGGGCAGCGGCTTGCCTGCGGTACGGTCGGCATCCACGCGCGCGGCGGCCTCGAGCGCGAGCTCGGGCGACACCTGCAGGAATGCCTGGACCCCGCCCTCGCGCGCCTCGATGGCGGCAAGGGAGGCCTGAGCCACCTCGGTAGCGGTAAAGTCGCCGGCGGCAACGCCCGCAGCGATCTGGGCGGCGGTAAGGGAATCGAAGCTCTGGGCCATTACTCGCTCTCCCCCTCTCCCAAAATGGACGGCACGCGGAAGTAGCGGTCACGCGCGCTGCCGGCGTTCTCCAGCGCAACGTCGAGCGTCAGATCGCGCTCGGGCTCGCGCAGGTCGTCGCCCATCACGTTGGACAGGCTTCCGATGGGATGGAACGTGGGCTCCACGTCGGGCAAGTCATATTGCAAGACGGGCTCGAGCATCTGGACGGCGTCGTTCATGTAGGACGTCATCTGGGTGAGCTCGTCATCGGTCAGTGCGATCTTTGCGTACTCGGCGATGCCGCGCACGTCTTTCTCGCTGAGTGCCATAGGCGCTCCCTTCCGCATAACAGTTAAACCGCTCTAGTATACAGGGCAACGCCGGCTTGGAGCAGGCGCTTTACCCAAATGCAGCGAAAACGTAACGGGGACGGCGACTGGAAGGGCGCGACCCGGCGGACCTGCGGCGACAACCGTCCCACCCACAACAAAAACCGTCCCAACATTCAACGTTTTTCGGCAAAATCGCGTTTTTCATCGAATGTTGTGATGGTTTGAAAGCACCGACCACCACAAAGGTGCCTGTCCCCTTTGTGGTGGTTCTGGAGAATGTCTTATGCCGAGGCTTTGGCCTTGCGGCGCTTGCGGACCGCGTGGATCACGATGTCCAGCAGCAACAGCACAATGGCTACGACCACGATGAGCACGGCAAACTCACGCTTGCCCCAGTGGCGGCCGGCCAGCGACTTTTGCTTGTCGACGTCCTTCTTGTTGTACTTGGTGCGCACGCAATGCACCAGCAGACGATGGTCGTTCACGCCATAGGGCGTGCAGGTGACAAGCGTCACCTTGTCGGCGCCGGGCTCGATGGTCAGCGACTCCATCTCCTCGGGCAGCACCACCTCGGAGTCCACCATCTTGTAGGCGAGCGTCTTGTTCATGGTGTGCAGCAGCACCAGGTCGCCGGGCTCCAGCGAGTGGATGTCGTCGAACATGCTCAGGTTACGCATGCCCGAGTGCGCGGTGAGCACGCAATGCGTCGAGGTGCCGCCCACCGGCAGGCTCGTGCCCTCCAGGTGGCCGACGCCCGCCATGAGGACTTCTTCGCTCGTGCCGTGGTAGATGGGCATACTCACGTCGATGGAGGGGATCTCGACCCAGCTCATCATGGGATCGCGGTCAAAGATGAGCTGCTGAGCGTAGGGCTCGATCTGGTCGGTGGGAAGCTCGGTGGCCTCGCCCGCCAGCTGCTCGTTAAAGGAGCGCGCCTGGAGCAGGATGCGCTCACGCTCCTCGGCAGACAGCGCGTCCACGGTGCTGGACACGGTGCTGATCTGGTTGAACACGCCCGAGGCCTCGAGCCGGTCCAAGATCCACGGCCAGGTCATAAGGCCCACGCCAATAAGGATGATGACGATGGTGATGAGCCGATCGGCCCAGCGCGGCAGTCGCTTGCGGCGGCGTTTGGACTTTGGTTGAGGTTTGGGCTGAGGGCTTGAGCCACCGTTGGCCGCGGCGTTATTGCTCTTCATATGTTTGGCGCCCTGCACCATCGCCGGTCACTCCTCTACAACTCAAGTTGTCTAAACAAATAATAGCCGATTAACGAGCTTCCGCGCCGGACAACGCAGCTAGACAGCATTGCGCAGCGCGAGCATAGGCCAGCATTTGAGTTTTCAAAATGTCCCGAATCGGCGGGGCGATTCGGGATACAATAGCTACAGGAAACGACGCACCCCGCGTAAGTACTTAGGAGCGCGGGCGACCAGTTTCCGACGTTGTTAAATGCCCGGGCCTCTAACCCCGGGCATTCTTATTTGCGCTTGTTGCGGCGCAAATGCCTTCTACTGTCCGCACCGCGCGTGCGCCTACGGACCTTAAACCGAACCTCATACGAGTCAAGA
>CAMQPJ010000017.1 GCA_947003675.1 uncultured Collinsella sp.
AGCCGTGCGACCCCTACATCCGTGCCGAGAACGAGGACGATGACGGCTACGATCCTTACAGCGATCGCCGCCCCGAGCGCGAGCCGCTGTTCGAAGCCGACCCCTGGCGCTGAGTGCCACCAAAAAGGTCACCAAAAAGTTGCGGTGAAATAGGGACTGTTTTGCGGTTTTACCAGCAAAAACAATCCCTATTTCACCGCAACTGCGTTAGGGATTTTTCTACAGGGGGAGGGTAGTCAAAAAAGCCCCGTCCCAAATTGACTGCTCGGGGAGTCGCATTCGAGCTCGGTTGTCCTCTTAGCCACTCGATATCCTTCGGAGCAATAACGGTGATAAAACTTGCTTAAGTGTTAATCAAGCTACACACAATCTTGCTCTCTAATTAATCAAGAATCGCTATAATTTTGATTAGCTAGAGAGCAAGATTGGAGAATCATGGCATTCAACGACTTGATCGCCCAGAAAATAAAGGACTTTGAACAGCAGGGGGTTCCGCAGGTCTTTGAGCGAGACCTTGATCTAGGAAACCCACAGGAGCCAAAGCGCGACAACATCGTAAATGTGATTGTGGGGGCCCGCCGTTGTGGAAAGACGTATCGCCTGTATCAGGAGATGCGGCGGCTTCAGAGCCGGGGCGTCGAGCTTGACCGGATGCTTTACTTCAATTTTGAGGATGAGCGCTTGCGCCCGTATGAGCCATCGCTGCTGGCGAACGTGCTCGACACGTTCTATGCGCTGTATCCTGTTGCTCGAACCGAGGGCGCTTACATTTTCTTTGACGAGATCCAGGAAATTTCCGAATGGGGTGCGTTTCTGCGGCGTGTAGTCGATACGGAGAAAGCGACCGTCTATGTGACGGGATCTTCTTCTAAGATGCTGTCCTCAGAACTTAAGAGCGAGTTCAGGGGTCGTTCCCTTGTGCGAGAGCTTTTTCCGTTGAGTTTTTCGGAATACGTTCGATATAAGACGGGGAGCGTTCCCGAGCCAGATGCGACCTTTTCTCCGAGCGATGCGGCGCTGCTTCGGCATCATCTGATCGGGTATCTTGAACGAGGGGGATTCATCGCGACACTTGAGCAGACGCCTGCAGACGCGATTCAGCTGCTACAGGAATATGCTTCGCGAACGGTCGCCATGGACGTCGTTGAACGTTACGACGTCAAGAACCCTCGCCTGGCATCGCTGTTCTTGACGCGGTGCATGGCGTCTTCGGGACGAGAGCTGTCAGTGAATAAAGTGTACAACGAGTTCAAGAGCAGGCAGATACCCGTCAGTCGTAATTCACTCAGCGATTTACTTGAGTATTATGAGGACGCCTACCTGTTATTTTCTGTGCCGGAGTTCACGCGTTCACTGGCAAATAACATGCGGTCTGCGTCTAAGGTCTACGCTGTCGACCCTGCGATGTTTGGAGCATTCTCTCCCGCATCGGCATTGGACCAGGGCCAGAGGCTCGAGACCGCAGTGTTCAATGCGCTAAGAAGAAGGACTCCCGCGGTGAGGACCGGCTCGGTCTGCCGCCTGCTAATCAAAGAGAAGAGCAAAAGCCATGAGGTGGACTTTGTGGCTGGGGACGCGCTTCTCATGCGGGCTTATAGCCTGATTCAGGTGAGTGCGGATATGGCAAGTGAGAAAACGCGCGAGCGCGAAATTGCCGCGCTTGATGCCTCGATGGCCCAGTTCGATCTTGGCGAGTCGGCAATCGTTACCATGGATGAACAGACCGATATTCCATGCGAGCACGGTGTGGTACACGTTATGCCCGCATGGAAGTGGCTCCTTGCCTAATCATCTATGGACCTGTGGGGTCAGGACCTCCTGGCTCCTTCATCACAGTTGGGGAGCACCTTGCTGCGCCAGGCTAGTCCTGGGCTTTGATGCTCGGCAGCAGGATCTGCGCGAGGTAGTCGGTCTCGAGTTTGGTCGCGGCGTCTGCGTTGCCGTGTTTGCCAACCAGGTCGTTCTTGATCTGACTATAGGTGTAGCGGTTGCCGGTCGTCAGCTCGACAAGCTCAATGGCCGTGTCCATGGGGTAGGTCGACACGGGATCCTGGGTGCGCCCGTTGATAGTCTGGGGCACCACGTACGGATAGACGGGGCCGCTGGCATAGACGGTATAACCGTTGCCCAGGCTGACCGTGCCCAAAACCGTATCGCCGTCATCGGGCGTAAAGGTCTCGCCATCGCGCGCGGCGACGAGCGTCACGAGCGACGTATTGGCGTCGTCGCCCAGATAGATGCATAGCGTGCTGCCATTTTGCCAAGTTGCGACCTTGCCGTACCACTCGACGGGAATATCGAGCTGGTAGAGGTCGGTTGCCTTGTGGCGAGCGTCAGCATCACGGGATGCCTGTGCCTTTTGCGCGCTCACGGCATTGACGGCGACGTCGCGCCGCGCGGTTGCTGCCTGCTGGAGTACTTTGGCAGCCGCGGCGGAGCTCGCACCGCCCTCCTCGGCATACTTGGCGGCGGCATCGATCTGGTCGTCAGTCACCGTGTTGGCCGAAGGCACTTTGAGCTTAAAGGTGGCCTGGGCACTTAAATCCTGTCCATCGCTCTTAACGGTGACCTGCGTCTTGGTGGTCGGGACGGTATAGATGGTGCCGTCGGCCGCGATGGGGGAGGCAGCGATGGAGAGCGTGTAATCGCCGGGCAGCAGTTTGATGCCGCGGCCGTGCTCGTCAACATAGAGCGTTTCGCTCACGGAGGAGCCATCAGCGTCCTGACCGCTTACCTGTACGGGAATCTTGGAGCCGGTGGAACAGTCGAGGCCCGCGGCATGCACGCCAATCTGCACTGACATCATCGTGTGGGCATTGGCGGCGACAGCGGCAGCCTGCTCTTGCTGATATCCGTTCCAGGCAGCATAGCCTGCACCGCCGGCGACGAGCGCGACGGCCACGACACCGGCGACCATCAGATTGCGACGCTTGGGCGACATCTTGCGATGGCGGACCTCGGCCTCGCGTGCCGAGGGGACGGACGGAAGGGGAATATCGCCCATGGCGATGGTCTCGTCCACGGCTGGTGCGGAACCCAAGCCAGGAAGCTCGCGGGTCAGCGAATCCTCGGCCGGCAAGCTGTCGAGCAAGACGGTTTCCTCGTCCGTGTCGGATCCGGGCTGGTCGTCGGCCTCGCTTTCGGAGTTCTCGTGTCCTGCCTCGTCTTCGGCAGGCGCAGCATCATCGCCGGCATCTTGTTCGCTTTCGGCTTCTGACTCATCCTGCGCATCAACAATCGAATCGTCAAACGCAATCTCGCCCAGTGCGATTCGGTCGAGGCTCTCCAAAGCCTCGGCACACGCTTCTGCATCTTGAGCCGCGTCCTCGCGCCCCATCGTCTCGTCACTCATATATCCCCCAATGCAATATCGGCTCAACAATGTACCCAAAAATGGGGTCATATAGAGCCGGCACGCAATTTGAAATCCGATTTAATCTGAGGGCGCCATCCGACACAACGTCGCGGCACCAAAAAGCCCCCGGAACGCGAACGGATTGCGTTCCGGGGGCTGTGCGAGGCATTGGATCGAAAGCCTGGCAAGTGGGACTACGCCCACGTGTCAACGACGAGCAATACGCTACTCGGCGTGCGCGTAATCGACCTTGGCACGGCGGGCGGTAGCCTTCTCCCAATCGCTGGTGCCCTCAAAGACATCCTGCTTGTAGGGGTTGCGGCCGAGCTTCTTGGCGCGGTAGGCGACGTAGATGATCGCGGCGATGTTGGCGACCAGCGCGGCGATGGAGACCGCGGTGGCGGCGGCGGGGTCGAGCGTGGAGTGGGTCACAAAGATGGACTCCTCCTGGAAGTACGGGAACACCTGGGCAAACATGCACCAAATGGCCAGCGTAAAGGCGCGGTTCTGGATCCAGCCGCCCTTGTTCCAGATAAAGGCGGCGACGGTGGGCGCCAGCAGCAGCGCAAAGCCGCAGAACCAGGAGTGGGTGGGCAGGCAGTTGTAGGTGTAGCAGAAGTTCCAGATGTCGTAGGCGATGATGTAGACCCAGGTCATGTCGGGCCACAGCATGTCGGTCTTGTCCTCGGAGGCGTAGACGCTCCACCAACCGGTCATGCAGAAGATGTTGATGATACCGGCGATGCCGTTGAACACGTTGTTCCAGCCGGCCAGCTGCGTGGCGCCCTCGGAGGTGACCCAAGTGGACTGGCCCAGGACAAAGAAGTGATAGGCGCTCTCGAAGTCGGACACGACGGCGATCATGATGTTGATGGCGACGATCACAAACGGCCATGCGCGGAACCAATGCGCCTTGCCGATCTTGCCCCACTGGTACTTAATGGCAATGAAGCCCCAGCAACCGGCCAGCGCCGCGTATACCTTGGCGTAGTGGAACCAGCTGTTCTGGTACACATGGGTGGGGTTGGTGAGCGCCCACTCGGCACCCTGCGAGACGCCGATGGCGATGGCGACGCAGTAGATGGTCATGGCCAGCGGAGCCACGCCAAAGATGATGGCCGCGCCGAGCTTGGTGCGGCGGCCGACCTCGTTGAGCACGATCAGGCCGATAAAGACCATGGCCCAGCCGGCCCAGTGGATAAGGGTATCGCTACCCCAAACATCGAACAGCATGCTGCTCTCCTTTCACACGCCCGCGGCCCCTCTTCTGATCGCGGGCAGTTTGGCCAAATGTCGTCAGTTCTGGGGCTTGCGCTCCGGATACTTGGCGGTATAGCCCTCGATGTGGAGTGTCGAGGCGATGATTTCCTTGACCGTCTCGTCGGGCACATCGGGGTGCGTGCGGATATACATCAACAACCCCATGATGAGGGTGTAGAACGTCTCGTAGACATGGTCGATGCGTAGCTCATGATGGGCGACAAAATCTACCACGGTGGTGTCGCAGATATACTGCGCCACACGCTGGACCACGTTGTGCAAAAAGCCGCCGTAGAGCGCGCCGCTGCTTGAGGTGAGCGTACTCGGCAGCTCGTGGCCGCTGGCGACCAGGCGCTTAAAGAGCGGGGCGACGGTGTCGAGCGCGCCCTCGATATCGCCGACGGTGCGGCCGGCGTTCCACTGCTCGAGTTCGGAGATAAAGCCGTCGATCGCCTCGTCCATAACAGCGGTGACGGCGGCGTCCATATCGGCAAAGTAGTGGTAGAACAATGAACGCGTGCAGCCTGCTCGCTTGGTCACGGCCGATACCGATAGGTGGGACACGCCCAACTCGGAGCTTACGGTGCGCACGGCATCGAGGATCTCGCGACGGCGTTCGTCGCCCGTCAGACGCTTTGCCGCGCTATCGGATGCGGGGACGGCATCGACCACAGAGGTATCTGCTGTGTTGTCGCCCATGTTTTGCCGCCTTTCATCCTCTTTTGCCGGACCGTTCGCCTAACAGTCTTGAATATTGTTGACGGTTCGTCAATACTATTTTTGACACAATGTCAACAATGGCGGGTGAACGGCATGGGGGCATGCCCGGCCTGCAAAAAAAGAGGGGCGCCGCGGCCTCGTCGGGCTGCGGCAAGAGAAGGGACAACCATGATTCTCAACGGACCGGGGATTAGCTACACCGAGCCCGATATCGGCGCGGAGTTTGTGCCGCCGCTGCCGGAGCATCCGCGCGAGGCAATCGTCAAGCTGTGCGAGCACTGCACCAACCGTCTGCTGCATCGCGACGAGCTGCTGGGCTACGAGTACTGGTCGTTTGCCGAGGCCGCAACCGACGAGCAGGCCGAAGTGCTCTGCAAGATGAAGATGCGTCGTCCCTATACGCTGCCCGAGATGGCCAAGCTCACCGGCATGCCCGAGGCCGATATCGAGAAGATGCTCGACGACATGAGCTACACGGGTCTGCTCGAGTACAACTGGGAAAACCCCGGGCGCGCCAAGCAGTGGGTGCTGCCCATGCTGGTGCCGGGTTCCGCCGAGTTCCTCAACATGCGCGTGAGCCAGCTCGAGGAGCACCCGGTCTATGCCAAGTTCTTTGAGCAGGCGTCCAAGGGGCCGCTGTCCCGCGCCACGCCGATGGTGCCGCCCGGAGGCGCCGGCATCGGCATGCATGTCATTCCGGTCGAGAAGGCCATTGACGCCGCGAGCACCTCGGTGCCTATTGAGCATATCGAGCACTGGCTCGACAAATACGAGGGTAAGTATGCTGCCAGCACCTGCAGCTGCCGCGCGAGCCGTCGCGTGATGGGCGAGGGCTGCGCCGACGACCCGGCCGATTGGTGCATCGCCGTGGGCGATATGGCCGACTACGTGGTCGAGACCGATCGTGGTCATTACGTGACCCGCGACGAGGTTTACGACATCCTGCGCCAGGCCGAGGACAACGGCTTTGTGCACCAGATCACCAATATCGATGGCGAGAACAAGATCTTCGCCATCTGCAACTGCAACGTCAACGTGTGCTATGCCCTGCGCACCTCGCAGCTGTTCAACACGCCCAACCTGTCGCGCTCGGCCTATGTCGCCAAGGTCGAGAAGGACAAGTGCGTGGCCTGCGGTCGCTGCGTTGAGGTGTGCCCTGCCGGTGCCGCCAAGCTGGGCCAGAAGCTCTGCAGCAAAAAGGCCGGCGGACAGGTGCCCGAGTATCCGCGCCAGGAGCTGCCCGACGCCACCAAATGGGATCACACCAAGTGGTCGCCCAACTACCGCAACGACAACCGTATCGAGACGCATGAGTCCGGCACCGCTCCCTGCAAGACGGTCTGCCCCGCGCACGTTGCCGTTCAGGGCTATTTGAAGCTCGCGGCTCAGGGTCGCTATGACGAGGCGCTGGCGCTCATCAAGCGTGAGAACCCGCTGCCCGCCATCTGCGGCCGCGTGTGCAACCGCCGCTGCGAGGATGCCTGCACTCGCGGCCGTGTGGACGCCGCCGTGGCTATCGACGAGGTCAAGAAGTTTATCGCTCAGCGCGATCTGGATGCCGCGACCCGCTATGTCCCACCTGTGGTGACGCCGACGCGCGCTGGCGGCTTCGATCAGAAGATTGCCATTATCGGTGCCGGTCCGGCCGGCCTGTCCTGTGCCTTCTATCTGGCCGAGAAGGGCTACAAGCCCGTCGTATTCGAGAAGAACGAGCGCCCGGGCGGCATGCTCACCTACGGTATTCCCAGCTTTAAGCTGCAGAAGGATGTTATCGAGGCCGAGGTCGAGATCATTCGCCTGATGGGTGCCGAGTTCCGCTATGGCGTTGAGGTCGGTCGCGATGTGACGCTCGACGAGCTGCGCGAGCAGGGCTTTAAGGCCTTCTACGTTGCCATTGGCTGCCAGGGCGGCCGCCTTGCCGGTATTCCGGGTGAGGATGCCGAGGACGTGACCGTGGCCGTCGACTTCCTTCGCGAGGTTAACAGCGGCAAGATCGATTCCCTGTCCGGCCGCACCATTGTGGTGGGCGGCGGCAACGTGGCCATCGACGTTGCCCGCAACGCCTGCCGTTTGGGTTCTGAGCACGTTGAGATGTTCTGCCTGGAGAGCGAGGCGCAGATGCCCGCCAGCGAGGAGGAGCGTCGCGAGGCCGTTGAGGACGGCGCGCACATCAGCTGCGGCTGGGGCCCCAAGGAGATTCACCTGGACGAGGCCGGTCGTGTGTGCGGTATCACCTTCAAGCGCTGCACGCGTGTCTTTGACGACGAGGGCCGTTTTGCGCCCGAGTACGACGAGAACGATCTGCGCCGTGTCGATGCCGACCGTGTCGTCATGTCGATTGGCCAGTCCATTGTGTGGGGCGACCTGCTGGCTGGCTCCAAGGTGGAGCTCGGCCGCGGCCAGGGCGCCCTTGCCGATCCCCAGACCTATCAGACCGCCGAGCCCGACATCTTTGTGGGCGGCGACGTTTATACCGGTCCGAGCTTTGCCATCGATGCCATCGCCGCCGGTCACGAGGCCGCCGTGTCCATCCATCGCTTTGTGCAGCCGGGCTCTACGCTCACCATCGGCCGCAATCAGCGCCGCTACACCGCGCTCGACCGCGACGACGTTGTGCTCGAGAGTTACGACAACGCGAGCCGCGAGGTTGCGCATGTGGACCGCGAGCGCGAGAAGGCCGCGCCGTTTAGCGAGTACGTCGAGACCTTTACCGAGGAACAGGTGCGCGCCGAGACCGCTCGCTGCCTGGGCTGCGGCGCCTCGATCGTCGACCCCAACAAGTGCATCGGCTGCGGCCTGTGCACCACCAAGTGCGCGTTCGACGCCATCCATCTGGATCGCGATCGCCCCGAGTGTTCCACGATGGTCAAATACGAGCAAAAGCTCCCAAGCCTCGGCAAGTATGCGCTCAAGCGTGCCATCAAGATTAAGTTCGGTCGCAAGTAAGTAGTCATAACGGGAACGGCGGAGGAAAAAGTGCACGAGCTCGGAATCGTCTATCACATCATTCGCGATGTCGAGAACGTGGCGCGCGCCAATGGCGTGCGTCGCGTTTCGAGCGTGACGTTGCTGTTGGGCGAGGTCTCGGGCGTCGTTCCCGACTTGCTGCTCGACGCTTGGCGCTGGGCAGCAGATAAAAAGCCTATCGCGCAGGGCGCGGAGCTTATCGTGGAGCCCGTCGAGGCCGTGACACATTGCGAGGCGTGCGGCCGCGACTACGCGACGGTCGAGCACGGCAAGACCTGTCCCCATTGCGGTAGCGGCGAGACCTATTTGCTGCAGGGCCAAGAGGTAATGATCAAACAGATCGAGACCCCCGACGAGGACCCGGCAGACGCTGCTCCTGACGACCTCTCCGACGCCCCCGATGCCGTCGACGCCGCCAACCCCCTCCACATCGCCTAACATCTAATGTCTACATGGGCTAGAGTTCTAAACATATTTGCTTCGGTTAGTCAAGTCATGTCTGTTTAAACAAAATGGTGGCACGCAGACGCATTGGGATTCACCTAAAAGCGGTCTTAACGAACGGTGCACCTTTATATGTCTTTGAAAACAATCAGCAAATCACGTTTTAGCAGGCAATGAGCTATAAGCCAGCAACGTAATCAATTTGTAACAAACATAGACGTTTAAACAAATAATCCAACCTTTTGCGATTTTAGCTATAATTCCACAATCCAAACAGGTATACTCCTTTCATGTCGTGTAGGAAATACGTAGACAAAAAGGAGGTTATGTGATGGTAAGTATTGTTCTTGCTAGCCACGGGGACTTGGCAGCTGGAATCAAGCAGACGGGCTCGATGGTCTTTGGCGATCAGCCGTCTGTTGCCGTGGTCTCGCTCGAGCCGAGCATGGGCCCCGACGACTTCCGTGCCAAGGTCGAGGAAGCAATCGCTTCCTTCGAAGACCAGGAGCAGGTGCTCTTCCTCGTTGATCTGTGGGGCGGCACGCCGTTCAACCAGATCAGCGGGCTCATCGAGGGCCATGATTCCTGGGCTATCGTCACCGGTGTCAACCTGCCTATGCTCATCGAGGCATATTCGCAGCGCTTTGACGCAAAGAACACTGCACATGCGATCGCAAAACATCTCGTGACTGAGGCTAAGGCTGGCGTGCGCGTCAAGCCCGAGTCTCTGGAGCCCGAGGAGAAGAAGCCGGCTGCGGCCGCCGCTGCTCCTGCAGGCGCCATCCCTCCGGGAACGGTCATCGGCGACGGGCACATCAAGATTGCCCACGTCCGTATCGACACCCGTCTGCTTCATGGTCAGGTGGCCACCACGTGGACCAAGCAGATCAACCCCAACCGCATCATCGTGGTTTCCGACGGCGTTGCTCACGACGAGCTCCGCAAGACCATGATCGAGCAGGCTGCCCCTCCGGGAGTCCATGCCAACGTCGTGCCCATCAAGAAGATGGCCGAGGTCGTCAAGGACACGCGCTTTGGTGACACCAAGGCCATGCTGCTCTTTGAGAACCCGCAGGATCTGCTCAAGGCCATCGAGGCCGGTGTCGACATCAAGGAAGTCAACATCGGTTCCATGGCTCACTCCAAGGGCAAGGTCGTCGTCACCAACGCCGTCGCTATGGGCGATGATGACGTTAAGACTCTCGAGGCCCTCAAGGCCAAGGGCGTCAAGTTCGAGGTCCGCAAGGTTCCTTCGGATTCCTCCGAGGATCTCGACGCCATGTTGAAGAAAGCTAAGGCCGAACTGGCCGCTCAAGCATAGTAAAGGAGGGTCCGATACATGTCTGCAATCACTATTCTGCTTGTTGCGATTGTCGCGTTGCTTGCCGGTATGGAAGGCATTCTGGATGAGTTCCAGTTCCATCAGCCGCTCGTGGCATGCACGCTTATCGGTCTCGTAACCGGTCACCTTCAGGAGGGCATCCTCCTGGGCGGTTCGCTCCAGATGATGGCCCTTGGCTGGGCTAACGTCGGCGCCGCTGTCGCGCCTGACGCCGCTCTGGCCTCGGTCGCTTCTTCGATCATCATGGTGCTCGCCCTCAACGGCGGCGCTACCGATCCGTCGAAGGCCGTTACCGCCGCTATCGCCGTCGCTGTCCCGCTGTCGGTCGCTGGTCTGTTCCTGACCATGATCTGCCGTACCTTGGCTACCGCTATCGCTCACGCCATGGACGGTTGCGCCGAGAAGGGCGACTTCGCCGGCATCGAGCGTTGGCAGTACATTGCCATCCTTATGCAGGGCCTTCGTATCGCCATCCCGGCAGTACTTCTGTGCATCATTCCGGCCGAGGCTGTTACCAACGCGCTTAACGCTATGCCCGACTGGCTGTCCGGCGGCATGGCTGTCGGCGGCGGCATGGTCGCTTCCGTCGGTTACGCCATGGTCATCAACATGATGGCCACCAAGGAGACCTGGCCGTTCTTCATCCTCGGCTTTGTCCTTGCTGCCATCCCTCAGCTCACGCTGATCGCCCTTGGCCTCATCGGCATCTCCCTTGCCCTCATCTACCTTGGCCTTAAGGATCTGGCCAAGCAGGGTGGCGGCATGGGCGGTGGCTCCGGTGACCCGCTCGGCGACATTCTGAACGATTACGAGTAGGAGGGGAGTGATACATATGGCAGAGAACAAGATTCAGCTCACCAAGGCTGACCGCAAGAAGGTTTGCTTCCGTCATCAGTTCCTTCAGGGCTCGTGGAACTACGAGCGTATGCAGAACGGCGGCTGGTGCTTCGCAATGATCCCTGCGATCAAGAAGCTCTACACCAGCAAGGATGACCAGATTGCCGCTCTTAAGCGCCACCTGGAGTTCTATAACACCCACCCCTATGTTTCCGCCCCCGTCATTGGCGTTACCCTCGCTCTCGAGGAGGAGCGCGCCAACGGTGCTCCGATCGACGACGTCGCCATCCAGGGCGTCAAGGTCGGTATGATGGGCCCGCTCGCCGGCGTCGGCGACCCCGCCTTCTGGTTCACCCTTCGCCCGATTTTGGGCGCTCTGGGCGCTTCCATGGCCCTGTCCGGTAGCATCGCCGGTCCGCTGCTGTTCTTCTTTGCGTGGAACATCATCCGTTACGCTTTCCTGTGGTACACGCAGGAGTTTGGCTACAAGGTCGGCTCCTCCATCGCCAAGGACCTCTCCGGCGGTCTGATGGGCAAGGTCACCGAGGGTGCTTCCATCCTGGGTATGTTCATCATCGGCGCCCTGGTCGAGCGCTGGGTGTCCATCTCCTTCACCCCGGTCGTCTCCAAGGTCACGCAGTCTGCTGGCGCCTTTATCGACTGGGCTAGCCTGCCCTCCGGCTCCGAGGGCGTCAAGGAAGCGCTGACGATGTACAACTCCATCGGTGCTACCGCCCTTGATCAGGTTAAGGTCACCACGCTTCAGGCTAACCTCGATCAGCTCATCCCCGGCCTTGCCGCTGTGTGCCTGACCCTGCTGGTCTGCAAGCTCCTCAAGAAGAAGGTCAGCCCGATCGTCATCATCCTGGCTCTCTTCGCCGTCGGCATCATCGGTCGCGTCTGCGGCTTCATGTAAGCACGCTTCGGCTTAAGACCGAGAGTTGCTAGGCAAGGGCTTTTGAGCCATTGAAACGGACCGCACCCGGTGGGTACACTGGATGCGGTCCGATTGTTTTTTATTGGAGGGCGAGGTGCGTATGGCGCAATCTCAGAACAGCACGGTCGATCTGGCAACGCCGGCAACCTGCCTGATGGGGCTTACCAGTCACGGTAACGTAATGGTGGGCAATAAGGCGTTTGAGTACTATAACGAGCGCAATCCCGAGGATTATATTCAAATCCCGTGGGATGAGGTCGACTATATCGCCGCCGAGGTTTTGCGCGGCACCAAGAAGATCACGCGTTTTGCCATCTTTACCAAGGATAACGGTCACTTTACGTTTTCGACGCGCGACGACAAAGAGACGCTTCGTGCGGTCCGCAAGTACGTCGGCGAGGATAAGCTCGTGCGTTCGCCCGACTTTATCGATGTGACCGCCAAGGGCGCCAAGAGCATCCCTTCCGTCATCAAAAGCCTCTTCCACAAAGGCAACTAGTCTCCTGCGACGTTCTTAAACGACCAGTCATTAAAGAACGTCGCAGATGACTATCTCGAAGAGCGGCTATGCGCTGCATGGTAGCGGCGTAAATCTGCTACACTAGTACAACATGCCTCCGTAGCTCAGGGGATAGAGCACCGCTCTCCTAAAGCGGGTGTCGACGGTTCGAATCCGCCCGGGGGCACCAG